>JAFQNW010000014.1 GCA_017420875.1 Bacteroidaceae bacterium | reverse complement strand
TTATAACTCTTCTCATACTTTTACTTCCAATATATATTATAATAAAGTGAATCACACTATATGTGATTCCTATAAATAATGAATAGTAAATAAAGTTCATCCATGTATAATTTTCAATTTCATATATAATGTTTCGTTTTATTGAATCAAAAATAATAATAGCAATTAATGAGATTGATATATATTTAATAATCCCTAACCAATATTTACTAATAGCAATATTAAATCCTTTACTAAATAAAAAATATGGTTTCCACCCATAAACAATTATTAGCATACTGATAATACTTCCTAATAGTATACCTTCTAATTCCCATAATGTTCCTCCAATTATAGCAACAATAATAAAAATAATACTTTCTGCTATAGGAGCCCAAATGTCATAATAAAGTCCATATGCATTTAAAAATTGGTCAGTTGTACCTCTTACAATATCCAAAGCGAATATAATAAGTATCATAATTAGAGTTTTTTCTGGTAATATATATTGACTACCCAACCATAATTCTATAAAAATTGGAATTAAATAATATAGTGAAATAGTAAAAATACCAGCAAATAAGAATCTAATGGCCATTAATTCCCAATAAAGATCTAAAATTCTTTCTTTATTTCCTTCTGCAATTAAATTACCGATACCTGCAGTGGTACTATTTAATGTGTTTTTTAATAATCTTTTAACTTTTTCTGTTAATAAGGAATAATTTCCGTATATGGCAACTGTTTGTAATGAAATAAACGCATATATTAAAAATGGAGTTGTTTGGTATTGTGCTATTCCTGCTATTCTATGAACAAATACTTGTTTGGTTAGCTTAATAATCTTTGGATATTTTTTTAATAATTTCTTTCCATTTCTAATATCACTTTTTAACCATGGATAAACTTTGTTAATTTTCCAATTTAAAATAAAAGAATAAATAATACCAAATATAAATTCTATTACAATCCATAGATAATAGCTTCGTGTAAAATATGCAGAAATCATTTGAATGATGATTTTTACAATATTTCCTGTTTGAAAATATGCTGTGACTACATAATTTCTTTGATCTGCACTTAATAAAGTTTGTCGATAGTTGATGAAATATCCAATTAGGGATGACGCGAGAAATGAGTAATAAGTAAGAACAATAATTGGAAATTCAAAACGGGTATCGGGAAATATCCATGGTAAGAATAATGATAGTATAACTCCGATAGTTAAAATGATTATACCTACCCAGCGATATAGATATCCGAAAACAGAAATAATCTCATTGATTATTTCTTGATTCTTCTCAAATAAAGGTTTATATAATAAATATCCTACAGCAGTTCCTATTCCTAAATCAATGATATTAAGATAACTTAACAAATTTTGAAGTGTTCCGGTTAATCCAACGAAGTCAGCTCCCAATATATCAAGGAAAATCTTTCTAGAGAAGAAGGATAATGTTAGTGTCAAAAAATAGAATATTAAATTGACACGTACGTTTAAGAATGTTTTTCTAGTTCTAGATTCTTGTTTCATGTGGATTACTAATTATAAATACGTAAGTACTCAAATTAGGGTATATCCTTTAGGAAAGCACTTTTTCAGTGTCCTTTATGAGATATGTTAAAATTTAAACGATTTATTAGCTATTATTCGTGAATTCATCAGTTTCATAGTGGCTTTATACAGTCTTTTCAATATTGTGAATGAGGAAGGCTATTCTTCTATTCCCAGTAACTGCTGTTAAGCAGCCATCATCCGTAATTCCCTCGGTGTAGGTGCTTTCACACCTTTCAGTGCCATATCCAGATAGGATGTATAGCTAGTTTCCAATGCTATGCGGACACTATCTGGCAATAGTAAGTATTATGTCAAACTTTTACGTATTGGTTGGATCCAGTTTTTATAATCTTCTCATGTTAAAGGTTTTATGGAGACCTATGTATACACCAATTTAGACATACACAGCTGCATACGTCTAAAGAAAGGGAGAAGTAAGTTTAAATGAGAAAGCATCACTTGCTTTGTAAATCGCTAATCATGCGATTTATTACAGTAATAAGGAGAGGTATGTCGTTTTTGCATATGTCGAAAATGACATCCGCATCTACCTCGAAATAATGATGTACAATGAAATCACGAACACCCATCACATTCTTCCAAGGAATTTCAGAATATAGCGGTAGTAATTCGTGGCTTGTTATTTTATCCAGATTTTTAATACTTTCACCTATAGCGGACAATTTCATACAAATACTATCCAATAAAATGACACCCGTTTCTGAATTCAGAAAATCGTTTGGTTCATTAATCTTGGCACTCCGCTTTTCTACTTCTTGAAGTGAATATTTTATTAGACCTAAAATATGGATTGTCATTAGTGATTTACACATAGATAACGTCCTTTAGTATTTGTTCTTTGAAGAAAGAATCCATTTTTTCGCGTATGCGAACTACGTCAACCGAACAACCGAAGAGTTGTTCCAGCTCAACTTTAATGCCACCGATAGCAAAAAGACCTTTAGGAACACCTTCGAAACAAATATCTACATCGCTACCTTCCATTTGCTCTCCACGAGCAACAGAACCAAACAAGCCAATTTTACTGATTCCGTAAGTCATTGCCTTGGCGTCTTTGAATTGTTTCAATAATTGAAGGTATTCGGATGTTGACTTCATTTTTTGTACGCTTTTTGCAAATAAACAAATTTCTTGCGAAAATTCCTATAGTTTGTGGAGGTATTTTAGATCCTTCGTTACTGAAGTTCCTCTGGATGACATTTTTTAGTCTCTCCTGAATATATCGCGTGTATATACCTTTTCTTGTACGTCGTCTAATGCCGCATCGTAGCGGTTGGCAATGATGGCCTGGCTCTGGGCTTTGAAAGCTTCCAGATTGTTCACTACCTTGCTACCGAAGAACGTGCTTCCATCTTCCAAAGTCGGTTCGTAGATAATCACGGTTGCACCCTTGGCTTTGATGCGTTTCATTACCCCCTGAATGGAACTTTGGCGGAAGTTGTCACTGCCGGTCTTCATGGTTAATCTGTAAACTCCAACTGTTGGGAGTTCAGAACCAAATTTAGAATGGTTGTATTGGTTGTTTTCTGAATAACCGTACCATCCGGCGAGTTTTAATACTTGGTCGGCAATGAAGTCCTTGCGGGTGCGGTTGCTCTCTACAATGGCACTCATCATGTTCTGAGGCACATCGGCATAGTTGGCCAACAACTGCTTGGTATCCTTGGGGAGGCAATAACCGCCGTAACCGAACGATGGGTTGTTATAGTGGTTGCCGATACGTGGGTCGAGTCCGATACCGTTGATGATGTCTTGGGTATTCAGGCCTTTGATTTCGGCATAGGTGTCCAGTTCGTTGAAGTAGCTTACACGGAGAGCCAGATAGGTGTTGGCGAAGAGCTTCACGGCTTCGGCCTCGGTAAGACCCATGATCAACAAAGGAATGCCTTTGTTGAGTTCTGAGTTCTGAGTTCTGAGTTCTGAGTTAGCCTCCGGTGTGTGTGCATTTCCGATTGCTCCTTCTACCAGTAAGTTGGCAAAGGTGCGGGCTGCTTCGTCCAAGCGGGCATCGCCTTCGGGGCGGCCTACAATAATACGGCTAGGGTAGAGGTTATCGTACAAAGCCTTGCTCTCGCGAAGAAATTCCGGCGAGAACAGGATGTTGTTGCTGCCGGTCTTTTGGCGGATGGCTTCGGTGTAGCCTACCGGAATGGTGCTCTTGATAACCATGATAGCTTCCGGATTTACTTGCATCACCTTTTTAATAACGGCTTCTACAGCCGAGGTATCGAAGAAGTTCTTCACCGGGTCGTAGTTGGTAGGAGCGGCAATCACCACAAAATCGGCATCGCGATAGGCGGAGTCGGCATCGAGGGTGGCTGTAAGCTGCAAAGGCTTTTCTGCCAGATATTTTTCAATGTACTCGTCCTGGATGGGTGATTGGCGGTTGTTGATCATCGCTACCTTTTCTGGAATGATGTCAACGGCGGTTACGGGATGGTTCTGACTGAGCAACGTGGCGATGCTTAAACCTACATATCCGGTTCCAGCTACTGCTATTTTGAGATTCTTCATACCTTTAAAGCATGCTACGCCGTTACCTGTTACATCCGCAACTCTTTCAAAATCAGGTAGTAGACGTCTGTAATGGGTAAAAGCATGGTTTTAATTACGCAAATGTAGGTATTTTTTTCGATATAAGCTAACTTTTTCTTTTTTTAATGCAAAGCAGCAGCAACGGACAGGGCGGCGTAGTCGCCGATGGATTCGCCCAGGGCAGCAGGAACCACCTGACATACCGCGTTGGCCAGTGGCAAGGCTTCGCGTTGCAATACTTCGTTCATGGCCGGGGCCAAGAGGTCTTCGCAACGGGTATAGATGCTGCCGATGACAATCTTCTCGGGGTTCAGGATGTCCACCAGGAAGGCCAGTCCGCGACCCAGTTGTTTGGCTGATTCGCGGTAAATCTCCAAGGCCAATTCATCTCCTTCGCGAGCTGCTTCGGCTACAATCTGAGCGTTGATACCCTCGATGTCGCCCTCCGGACACCAGGCTACTGACAACCCCATCTGCAGGCGTTCCTTGGCCTTGCTGATGGCTAGCTGACGAAGGCCGCCACCGCTACAGAACCCTTCGAACGAACCGCTCTTGCCATAACCCACCGGACCGTAGTCGCTCAGACGGATGTGACCCACCTCACCAGCATTGTCGTTGGTGCCGGCATACAGCTTACCGTTTAGAATCAGTCCCGCACCCAAGCCTGTTCCGAATGTCAGGAACACCATGTTCTGCGTGCCTACACCGGCTCCGAACGTCCATTCGGCCAAGGCACAGGCGTTCGCGTCGTTCTGGATGGCCGTTGGGATACCGAAGCGGTCTTGAAAGAGCTTCACAATCTCAATACGGTCCCATCCCGGCAGGTTGGGAGGCGAGAGGATGATGCCCTGCTTGCTGTCCAGCGGACCGCCACAGCTGATGCCGATGGCTGCAGTGTTCTCGGCAGTCAGGTTGTTGTGCGTCATCACCAGTTCCGTGGTTTTGAGCAAGTTGTTCAAGGTCTGTTCCACGTCGGTAGTGTTGAAACGGAATTTGTCTACAATCTCTACGGTGCTGCCTTCGCAGCGTCCGTAGGTCACGGCACACTTGGTGCCGCCTATGTCGATACCTAACAGATTTTTCATGATTGGAATATTTTCGGATGGGTTCGTGGGTCATGTCATATTCCAGTACGCCGCCTTTCATCAGGGCTTCGTAGCTCAAGGTACGTCCCTTCAATGGCTTACCGTTCAGACGGATGGCTTTCACATACAGGTTTTCTTTACTCAGGTTATGGGCCTTGATTTCCATTGTCTTGCCGTTCGGTAACGAGAGCTTCACATACTTGAACTGTGGAGCACCGAACACGTACTGTCCCGAAATCGGGTCTACCGGATAGAAGCCCATGCCCGAGAACATGTACCAGGCCGACATCTGT
>JAFQNW010000136.1 GCA_017420875.1 Bacteroidaceae bacterium | reverse complement strand
CTGCTCACGTAGAAATGATGGGCTTCTTGGGTATCGGTAACAACCCGATGGTAGGTTGTACAGTAGCTTGCGCTGTTGACGTTGCAACTGCTTTGAATAAGTAATTTACTGATTTCAAATAATAAGAGCTCCTGTAATCTGAATGATTGCAGGAGTTCTTTGTTTGTAGTATATAGCCAATCATATTCTCAAGGAACACTATTTCCCCCATAGTATCTGTCATACTATAAGTCACAGGAACAAACGCACTATGGGTCGTATGCACTCAGACGCTCAGTTTGCAGGTTCTTCATCAATTCCTGTTCACGTAGAAATGATGGGTTTCTTGGGTATCGGTAACAACCCGATGGTAGAGAGCTTTTCTTATAGAAAAACTTTCTTCTTTATCTCTATTCTTACTACATATAAAGCAAGAACAGACTCCTCTCTCCCAACTTATCACTATGAACGCTTTTGCTATGAGTCAATCTATAGATTAATCATTCAACACCGAAAGTAGATAATCGCATTTTGCCTTATCGCCCAATGTCTTACCTTTGTCGCAGGAAAGCTTTACGCACGGATGCCACTCGCGGGACTCTGTGATACGACCACGAATAAGCTTCACCACAATGTTCATAGGTTTGCAATCGGTTACATCGCAAGTCAAGAAAGTACCTACGCCATAGCTATCTGTAATTTTTCCTTTACAATAATTGTGTATTTCGATGGCACGTTCTATATTCAAGCCATTGCTGAAGACAGCCTGCTTGGTCATCGGGTCTATACCCAAATGCTTGTATTTTTCTACGATGCGGTCTACCTGCTCTTCTTCTACCCCACTATCAATACGCAACCCACAGAAAGTCATGGCCATGCGTTTGGAAAGGTTGTTGAAGAACACATTATCGCCAAAACAGTCGTACAAGAAGATACCTACATTGCCATCGTACACTTCCGACCATTTGTTCATCATGTTATAATTACATTCGAACACACCACTGACTATTTCTTCAAAGCTGATGCATTGGTGAGACATAGTACCCAAACAAGGGATGTTCTTCTTCATGGCCAAATATACATTGGATGTACCGGTAAACTTACCACATTGTCCGTTTGTTTCCTTCTTGACTTCTTCATAAGATGCAATCAATGCATCAATCACCCGTTCCTGATGTTTGAAGGAGAATCGTCTCCGGGTTCCCATATCACCTAGAGTCAATCCGCTTTGCCAGATATGTCTGCCTTTTTCCAGGCTTCTCGCATATTCCTTTTCTTCATCGTATTTCTCTGTATCCCCGTTCAAGATATGCATCAGTTCGGAGATAGTAGAAAGAATAGGCATCTCCCACATGATGGTCGACCACCATTTTCCCTTTACCCGTATATCCAAATGGCCTTCTTCGTCCTGGCTGATTGTGAGTTCCTTTGGATTAAAACGATAACCACGTAAAAATACATTAATAAACCAATAAGGCAAGAACGGGAATGTGCGGGTCATGAATTCCATTTCCTCGTCAGTAATCACGACTTGTTCCAAATGATTCAGTTGCTCACGCAAAAGTTGGTCAAAACCTTTGGGGTAACAAGTTCTGTTCCGATCGAAAAAACAATATTCCGTTTCTGCACGAGGATACTTCTGCAAGATGTAATACATGCAAGTAAAGGAATATAAATCATTATCGGTGAAGTGATTGATGACTGGTTTCATGGTATATAAATATTACAAGGTTAACTTATGATGGGTAAAGATAATAAGAAATACCTAAATTGATGCAAATAAATAAAAAAAGCCCACATAGCTCCTTAATCGGAGGTTATGTGGGCTTTCGTTTATGCTAAAACTTGATTAGAATGTAACCAATCCTGCTTCTTTCAGCATTTCCAAATAGCTGGTAATGGTTTCCAAACTATCCGGATTTGGGAATTGTGCATCAAGCATTTTCTTGATGTCCAAAACGCTATTGGTTCCGCCTACGGTAAGCTTGGCTATTTCACCACCATGATTAACTGCACCACGCTTGTTAAAGCCATACTTTGCCATCACATCTACAGGAACCGAACGAAGCACTCCATATCCATATTCCTTTACCTTAGCTGTGCTGCGAGGGTAAACCTTAGAGGCAGCTTTCTCTTCGGCTGTAAGGACGATGGATTTGATTGGAGCAACGCCCAAAGCTGATGCCTTGATCTTCATGGCAGCATCAATACTCTTACCGTTAGTAGTCCATGTGGTTTTCACACCGGCTTGCAATGTGTTTACCAATTCCTTCAACGCTGCTGATGCCGGTGCCAACTCCATGACGGTAGCCAATGTAGCGGTTTCGTTCTTTAACATCGCATCTTGATTGAATCGGGCACTTCTATACAACTGAGCAAAATTTTCAGCAGTTGCTTCATTCAGCAACGAAAGGTCGTACTTCATCTTGATGGCCATACGCTTGGCTGCATTCGAAGCTACTTCCGAAGCAATCTTAGCTGCACCTTCTTCGCCTGCTTCAGCAATGGTATATGCCGATACGGCTGCAAGCACGATGGCTCTGTGAAGCTGTGTTGGGTCGCAGATTTCAGGACGGTCACCGGATGTGTGATAATAATTGTCCGGCCAAGTAATCATGATGACTCCCGGCACCTGAACACCCCAGTCGTTAAACACTTCGTGATCGGATGCTCCGTAATGTGCGTTGATAGAATAATAGAAAGGATCGCGAGAACCTGTTACACTAACCACCGGCTTCAAGGCATCTGGTCTTCCCATACCTGTAGCAACAAAACTCTTGTTGGTGGCTCCCATGTAATGATAGAAGTTTTCGGCCACATCATTCAAATAGTGAGGATTACCCATGGTTGTACGATGCAAGCAGTAGAAAGACTGGCTCTTGCTCATCCACAATCCCACCATGTCGAGGTTGATGTTACACAATGTTCTCTTCAAGATGTCCTTATGTTGTACAGCCCATGGAATAGAGCCTTCGAATTCAGGAATCCAGATGAAACGAATGGAGCGTTTCGGGCGTGGGAGTTGGCCACTTTCGATGAGTTGATTCAACGTACGTGCAATTTCGATAAGGGCAGCCGAACCTGAAATGTTATCATTTGCACCTAGCTTGACATAGCCTTCGAAAAGATGGGCACAGAGAATGATTTCTTCGGCATTCGCATCAGCACCTTTAATCAAGCAAGTAGGAACTTCGATATTGGTTTCTTCAGTAGTTGTTTCGATGTCAGCCTTTACGGTAATCTTTTCACCGGCAAGCAATCTGTCTCTCAAGGCATATCCATCTCTCGGAGTCAGGTTGATGCAGAAAGTGGCATTGGCACCTCTGATTCCGCTATTTGGGATTTGAATAGGATCGACCAACGGACGCGGAGAGTAATAAGTGATGATACCTACTGCTCCTGCCTTTACGGCCAAGTCGTGTACTCTACCGGCAGAGGCTTCGGTTACAGCAATCTTACCTTTCAAATCAACGCCATCGATTTCCTTCTGTGTACCACGACCTATCCAAGCCAATTCAGCAGTTACATGAGCACTCTTACTACCTTGTCCCAAGATAGCAGCCAAGTCTCTATAATCGGCCAACTTGCTTACTTTTGGCGACACTTCCCAAAGGGTAGCACTTACACCATCCCAAGTCTTTGTCTTGCCCACCAGTTCTGTAGTGGCATCGGCAAATCCGTAGCTCTTCAGTTTGTCTACCACATAAACCGATTCCATAAAAAGACCTTTATAGTCTTCGCTCTTGCGGTCTCGTTCGTAAGGAGCGATGTCCAAGATGTGATAATATGCTCTATCACCCGATGATTCTCCTACAATAAGGTCATAAAACTTTTCGTCCATCAAACTATGGTTGAAGGGAGAAGTATACTCCTGTGCAGCCAAAGCACCAACCATCAAGGAGAAAAGCAATGTCAGAGTTAATCTACTTTTTCTCATAATCTTTTTAATTAGTTGTTACAATTCTTTTCTAATACCAAAAACAAGCCGCATCCTATATATAAGGATACGGCCTGCAAATTTAGAAAAGATATTTAAAAAACCTTTACTCTTTGCATATATTTTTCAAAACCTGCTGACGGAAAGATAAAACCACGATGTGGTTTCGTGAATCAACATCGTGGTTTCGTCGGTCAACGGTGTTGTTTCATGAGACCACACCGTTGATTTGATTATTCGTCTTGACGTTTCTAAGAATTCGTCTTACCAGCTCAACTTTATGAACTTGTTTTCCCATGGTTTGAACGATACCGACGCCTTATCCATTGGAGCACCCAAGACATTACATACTACCGGCTGCTTGAATTGAAGTGATTCTGATTCGACCACAAAGTCGGCAGGCTTACCAGCAATCTCACGCAACTGAAGCATGACCGCTCTTTCATCCTTTACCGGTTTCATGTTGACCAGAAGCAAGTTATCCGGTACAATCTTGAAGAATGATTTTGCAGGTACAACCGTTTGAGCATCATTACCGGCCGGGAATACACGAGCACGCAATGGTATTCTATTTTCCCAAGCAAAACGGGTAGCATACTGAATGCTATTGTCGGCCGAGGAAGTGATGAAATAACTCCATTGGGTCTGTCCCATTTGGTCGGCATTGAAGTTGGTTGTCCAATAGTTGTTCATTGGCCATGAATACATGTTGGTAGATTGAGGTACCGCACCTGCTTCGTATCGACCTGTATTGATTGCACCAAACTGCATCAATGGAATTTCGCAACTACCCATAATGATTTGAGAATCGTTATTACGAGCTGCAGCATAGTTCTGAACGGTATACCAGTCGTTTGAAGAGCCCGGAATCTGATCGACACCTGCCTGTATATTTCCACCAGGTACATCCAACCAGATGTGACCATCGGGCACCTCGTACGGGAAGGAAACATAGACAGCTTCCGGGTCGGTTACTGCCTTCTTGCGAAGCTTATAGACTACCTCAATCTTCTTCTCTACGTTGAATATACGATATTCCACAATCAAATTATCGGCATCACGTCCAGCCGGAGTGTTGGCCACGAAGCGATAAGAATTCCAAATCGGTCCTTCTTCGAAGTGAACAAAACGCATTCTATCTGGGGAACGACGGATGGATTGTGGTCTTCTGAACTTTTCCATATGACCACGTTTGTCGATAATTTCGTAAATGAATTCGCCCATTTCCCAATCTGGTTTTTCGGCCAAAAGTTGCTTACCCAATTCCTTGTCGTATAGCTTGCTGATGGTACCTTTACGGGCATTGAAATCGATGGCATACCACTCGTTTTCTACGTGCGGACTTTGCAATTTGGTAGCCTTGGTCAGTTGCTTACGAGGTGCATCCTTCACTCGGATATAATATTGTGCATAACCTAATGCCGGGATGTCCTTGACATAGATATTCCAGTAAGTACCATCACTACGGCTTTCCAATGCCTGTGCCGGTACAACCTGGCCTTTACCATCTACAATTTCGAAATCCTTGTCAGTAGGAAGCTGCTGATGATCGATGTAAACCTTGGCAATACCACTATAACTCCAGTTCAAGGTATTGTATACAGCTACTGATGGAACAGATACTTTCGGAATAAACTGTTGCAAGGCACCCATGGCCACTTCGCCCAACAAGCTGACACGACGATAGGCTTCCCAAGCATACGATTGCTTCAACGAGCGTTGCTCCCAAGTTTCAAGTTCGTAAGGTTTGTTTACACTTTCACTATGTCCAAACGTATGTTCATCATAGAAAAGAAGTGCATTGTTGGTTTCATCGATTTGTTCATTGGTATTTACCGGCAACTCGGCTCCCGACATGTGGGCAAACGAGAGTGCTCCCTGGCTTGCTATCACATCGGCATGAGTGATGCGTGATACAGCTGCTTCGCGGGCACCGGAAGCAAATCCATCGGTCCACCAGTCAGGCCAAGCACCACGAATGGTTTGAATCTGATTCGGATAATCTTTTTCGACGGTTTTGATGAATTCACTGGCTACTGCCGTACGCAATTTGGGCCATTCATATTTTTCATTCCACTTCTTGACCATCTCACAACTTAAGGTTGAAGGAGGTGCATTGTCTGTCCAATATCCAGAATGTTGGATTGCAAAGATATCGTAAGGATAATTCTTGGCTTCCATTTCGTCCAAGTAGTTCAATACCCGCTTTTCAAAAGCTTCGAAGTTATTGCCATGAACTCCCCACATGTTTCCCGTATGATAATGTTCGGCACGATAGGTCAAGACCTTCTTTCCGGATGGAGATTCCCACCAGAAGACTGTTGGCTTATCAAAACAAATCAAGGCACGATGTCCATGAGTACCCATATTGAGATATTTCACACCCAAGTCGGAGAAGAATTCACTAAAACACCAACCAATACCATTCACATCATTCTGCATGGCGAGTTCGACCTTAAGACCTTTTTCGCGGAACAACTTCAATGGAGCCAACGAAGCTGCCAACGTCTGTTCGTCGGGCAATTCATCGAAATTCAGATACATCCCTGCAATTTCAATTCTGCCTTCATCCACTCTTTTCTTCAATCTTTCAATCTGTTTGGCCGGCTTGTTCTTCAGGTATTCACTGACCGCCCAAGCAATTTCGCAAGTCCATTTGAACTGAGCAAATTCCGGATAATCATCTGTTGCATCACAATAATCCAACGCGTAATCGATGTAGCGTTGATGCTCTGCCAAAATTTCCATTTGCGAACGCGTATATCCAATATCCGTATGCGTATGCTGAACCAAATTCATCTGCCAATGACGCACAGGAGAAACGGTGATTTTCCCCGCCTTCCGTTCTTCCGGAGTAGACAATTTGTAGGCAAGCGAAGCTTTCTTATTCTGTACCGGAATTTCAAAAAGAACACTGTTTGTACCTTCCTTCAATTCCACATTTTGCGTAGTGTGTCCTAGAGTAAGTTCTCCTTGAATAGGAGTTCCTTGATACTCTACAATCACTTCCACTTTCTGAACTCCCCCTTGGCTTGTTTTATAAACAGCCGGTAGTTGTTTCCCTTTCACATTTACGATAGTTGCCGATATTGTTCCCAATGAAAACAACATCAACATAAAACTAGTAAAAATCAGTTTGTTTTTCATGCCTCGATTATTTTTATTTTCAACAAAGATATCAATTAGTTTTCAATTAAAAGTTAGACAATCACATTGATTTAATTGCACTATTTTATGACTATATCATCATTTCAAGGTTTGGCATCCAATGCAAGCAGAATACCAATGACCTCTGCATAATTCTTCTTCCCGGAAGGAATGTTATTACCTTTTAAAAACAAATTGTACAAATAGTCTTGTACGGAACCCACCAAATCAGAATATTTCTCTTGCCAATGGCTTTGTTCCTTTTTATAATCAGTGATGACTTCAGGACGTATGGTTTTTACCCATTCCTGGAATTGCTCCTTTGACAACAACCGGGAAGCATTGGAGACAACATAAGGAAGCAATCCCAAATAACCGCTATACTTAAGGATTTCATCATGTGATTCCGTACAGGCTCGATATGCCCAATAGTTAGCCTCGGCTTCGTTGCTGACTCCCAACAAATGAGAAAACTCATGAGCATAAGTAAAAGGAATTTGGATGGGGAGCAAATCGGCATTAAGCTGAGCTTCTGCAAAAAAAGGTCCCATGGAGCCTAATACCCCTACGCTCGAATATATGGGAGTGAACATAAAGAATTTGGGTCGTTGCCAATCTTTAGGTGTTGACAGGCCACCTTCTTTAGATGTTCGCGAATAGAATGACTTGACCTCACTTTCCAAAAGTTCGGTATCCATCTCAACTCGAGAAGTATAAGTAGCATTCAAGCTATCCGTATAAGAATGAAGGAAATCAACAAACACCTGTTCATCATACGAAACAGGACTTACTTGCAAACGAGTATAAATATTATACCGGAAATAATTCAATCCCCATCCCATATAAAACCAAATATAAATCCACACAAGGACTTCTAATTCGCGTACCGCTATCCTTTTCCAAGCCCATCCCTTTTTTCGTTTTCGGATAGGGAAAATAAATAACCATAGAAGCATGCTAACCACCAATACCTCTTCTAACGAAAAAGGGAACAATGAAGAGAAAGCAGATAATGCAGCTGACAGTAACGGATAAACCGTTTGAGCATAAGCCTCGGCCCAGGCAGGGAAATAACGACAACATGCTATGCATATAAGAGCAACGATGGGTACTATCCATCGTATACATATCTGAAATGAATTGAACTTTATATGGAACTTCATGAGCATTCTATTTTAAACCTAAAATTAAAAATTAATTGTCTAAAAAACAAACAAGTATTTCCTAATTACAGATGCAATATACAAAAAGTTGCCGAATAGAAACGAAATCATTATTTTTGCACAAAAGACTATCATTTTATGTATAAAGATAACCAACTCTATGTGGCTCATTCTGCTGAAGGGCCCATACACATTCTAGGAAAGATGGCCAATCGCCATGGACTGATAGCCGGTGCTACAGGTACCGGTAAAACCGTTACTTTGCAAGTATTGGCAGAAACCTTCTCGCAAGCCGGTGTTCCATGCTTCATGGCTGACATGAAAGGAGACTTGTCTGGCATCTCGCAAACGGGAGGTTTGAGCAAGTTCATTGAAAAACGTTGTGCCGAATGGGGAATGGATACCACTACCTTAAAGTTCGAAGGCTACCCGGTTCGGTTTTATGATGTTTATGGAGAACAAGGTCACCCCATGCGTACGACCATCGAAAAGATGGGAGCCATGTTGCTGGCCCGTTTAATGGATTTAAACGAAACTCAAACCGGAATATTGACATTAACGTTCCGCATAGCCAAAGATGAAAAACTTCCATTGATTGACATGAAGGACCTCCGGCTAATGTTGGACTATGTAGCTAAGAACGCAAGCCGTTACGCCACTACTTATGGAAACATATCTGCTGCATCTGTTGGAGCTATCCAACGTTCACTCCTAGCCTTGTCCGAACAAGGAGGCGACAAATTCTTCGGTGAACCAGCTTTCGATATCTATGATTTGCTTCAGACAGAAGGTGGACGAGGTGTCATGAACATTTTGGCTGCCGACAAATTGATGCTACAGCCTAAATTGTATTCCACATTCCTCATGTGGCTACTTACAGAAATTTACGAAAAGATGCCTGAAATAGGTGATATGGATTTACCCAAGATGGTATTCTTTTTTGATGAAGCCCACATGCTGTTCAAGGATACTTCCAAGGCCTTAACCGATAAGATTGAACAGATTGTCCGCCTTATCCGCTCCAAAGGTATCGGCGTCTACTTCATATCACAATCTCCATCCGATTTACCGGAAACCATTTTAGGACAATGCGGTAATCGGGTACAACACGCCTTGAGAGCTTTTACCCCTAAAGATCAGGCTGCCGTAAAATCCGCAGCACAGACGTTCCGTCCCAACCCAGCCTTTCAGACAGAACGAGAGATTTTGGAATTAGGTACTGGCGAAGCGTTGGTTTCATTCTTAGATGAAAAAGGAGCTCCATCAATGGTTCAGAGAGCCAAAATACTTTTCCCGCTTAGCCAGATTGGTGCCATTACCAACGAACAACGCTGCAAAATCAATGAGACTTCACGTATCAGCGGTAAATATGAATCCACCATTGACCGTGAATCGGCCTTTGAACAAATAGTAAAACAACGGGAAGAAGCAGAAAAAATAGCAGCGGAAGAAGAAGCAAAGAAGGCTGCTCAGAAAGAAGAGGAACGCAAGCAAAAAGAAGAAGCGAAGAAGAGTAAACGTTCTTCAAGCAGCAAAGGTAAGGGCATACTAACTACCGTTATCGGTACAGCCATTACTTATTTTGCGAAGACAATTGCGACTCAACTAGCCCGCAATCTAACGAAGAAGAGTAAAAGAAAATAATTCAACAAAACAAAAGAGCCAGTTTTTAGACTGGCTCTTTTGTTTTTACTTGGTTACAGGTTGATGCTTCATGTAATTTTCGATAATTTCGGCCATTTGTTTATCCGGCAAAGATTCTACCAAACAAGCATGTTTTCCAGCGGCATCGTCTATCCAACGGTTAGCTCCAGAAATACTATCAATAATGATAGTTCCCTTTTTCAAGGTGTAATAAGGTGCATAACCTTTTATTGCAACTAAAACTGCTGTCTGATCCCAACTATTACGTCCTTCGGGATTATCCTGTACCAAACACATCTCATAGGTATCTTTAACCGGACTATCCTGAACATCCAACTTAGCGACTTCTTTTCCTGTAAGAATATCCACTCCTATTTCAAAACCAGAAAAAATGATGTCTGTAGGCCATTCCTGAGCTACCTTATAAGCAGAATATGCATCGCATTTCACATTGAATTCACCGTTTACACTCTCAGGAAACTCTCCAGCCATAGATACCAACAATTTAACCTTTTTCTTGATTAACTCCTTACCATCAAAAGGGCTATAAGCATCCGGTTTAGACTGCAATAGATTCTTCAAGTTAGTAAAAAAGCCTGTTGTACAAATCGTAACACTTTCATCGGGCTGACTACTAAGTACTTTCCGATAAATACCCACAGCATCCGGTGCTTCGGATGAATTTGCAATCTTATGTGGATAGGCCTTCGGTAAATACTCTGTCCATCTTTCCCCTTGATGCCAAGTAGTTCTTGAAGGGGCCTCTCCCTTTGGCGTTCCTACTGGCATGTCCGGTCGATTGAAGTATCGGTTTATAACTTCAATACAAGGGGCTACATTCTCGTCTTTATTAGAGCCTACTGTTGCCAATACATTTACTTGTCCGCTATCAGCCAATGCATACATCAAGGCCATTGCACCTACATCGTCATAATCAGGAGCCATATCGGTATCCAATATCAAGTTGACTTTGCATGCAGATTTTTGTTCCATTTGCCCACAAGCAACCAACAGCAAGGAAATCAAAAGATAGACACACTTCTTCATGGATTTATTTATCAATGGTTATTTCAAACTGATCATAGTCAGCAGTACGCCACGCCATATGCTGCGTACGCTTAGAGATAGCAAAGAGTGGAGAGAAGGTACGCACACCTATTGTCTTACCATCCGGTTTGAACTCCAAGATACGAAGCCAACCATCACCACCATTACCATTCCAATCGCCATCTCCTTGTTGGGAGTTGAACATCATCTGTACAATGTTTCTTCCATCTGCAGCCTTATCGGTACGTATAGAAGAGGTTGGCGTGTAATCGATGGTTTCCACATTATCTATTTTAGGTGCACTACCCGTATGTCCACACAATACCATACAAATATTCTTTGAAGGATAAATTAATTTATCCCAAACAGCCTGTGCCCAATTGCGGGGAGTCAACTGATATCTTTCCGATACAATTCGATTTCCTTTTGTATCCAAGAAAGAATGAGTCAAAATTATCACTTTATGGTTTTCAAAACGCTTGGATTCGATCAACTGACGTGCCCAATCTAAAGCTTCATCACGCGGAGCAAATTCGAACGAAATAATCAGCATATCCCCCCATGCTTCATCGTGAAATTCAAAAGCTGAGTTTTCCATGGTATGTACACCCTCATAATTAGGACCTGTAGCAACCAATGTTTTTGCAAATACAGAATTACGTTCCGGATAGATATAATTAGGCATCATCGAATATCGATGTTCTGCTGCAATATATCCCAAATCGTGATTACCTTGACAAGCAATATAAGTTAGTTTACCATCCAAACGAGCTAAAGACCGGGATATTGCTTCCCATTGCTGTCGGGATGTTTGGTCACCATTGTAGTCATTAGGTAATGGAGCACTAATTAGCTTATTATTTTGCTCTACCATGTCACCCGTAAAAAGTGCTGCTTTAATATTCAAACGATCAATATTTTGAGCTACCCAAGCAGTCTGCAACTCAAACAAAGGCTGATTAGCTGCAAATTTCACATAACTTTGTGGGTCTGGAATCATAATCAAACTAAACGAATTCTCGTTTTCAAGAGTCGGATAGACCGGTATCTGCGGCTCTCCTTTAGGACCTTGAGCACAAAGTCCACATGTGATTGCTTGTGCAAAAAGCAATAAAAACAATTTCTTAATCATAGCATTATAATTTTAAGGTAAGGGATCTCCATAACCGGAATGTTTCGGATCGTAAATAGCTACTCCTACTTTAGAATCGGCACATCCATAATATAGATACCACTTTTCTTTGTAAAACACCAATCCTTCAATAAATACTGTACCATCTACATACTGACCGCTTTTCTCAAAACTATCCATCGGACGGAAGAACGGTTCATCCAATCTAGTAATGAAACGAGTGGGGTCTTTTGCATCAAATAAGGCTTGTCCTGCAGCATATACATTGGCAGTATAATCCTTATCTCCCCGATTCGGACAATTCTTTCCATTGTACATTAGAACAATTCCCTTATCCGTACATATAGCAGGAGGTCCACACTCTGTTAACTGACTATCGAAATATCCGTCACGAGGAGACATCAAACGTTTCAATGAGCCATCATGATTTACCAAGGGCGTCCAATCGGTTAGATTTTCAGAAGTAGCTGCATAAACATGATGTTCACCCCAATACATAAAGTATTTACCATTTACCTTTTTAACCACTTGCTTACCATCCACCAGTTCTGTTAAAATGGAACCGGATTTACAAGCTTCGTTCAAGAACTTACCATCGTAAGCCTTAGCAAAAGCCGGTCCATGCTTGGTCCAATCCCTTAAATTGCGTGAGGTAGCTACAGCCAAACGTGGAACTTGTCGATTCCATTGGGTGTACATCATGACATAAATGCCATCTTCAGTAACAGCTACACGAGGATCTTCACACCCACCAGGCCATTCCATATCCTTTTGATTGTCTTCCGAAGGATAAAACACAGGAATTGGTTCGCGTTGAAAATTTATGCCATCCGTTGTTGACGCATATCCCAAACGAGAAGTACGGAAACCGATACCGACTCCAGATTTATCTTCGGCACGATAAAGCACGACAATCTTACCGTCATACAATGTAGCTGCAGGATTAAAGGTATCATTAGATTCCCAAGCTACCGAATCGCCATTCATCGGACAGAAGAATTTACTTTCAGCTATCGGAGATATAACAGGATTTACTCCGGCAGGACGTTCAAAGCCACCCAATGCCCATTCGGGCAAAGGGTTATTGCTTTTTTCAACAGGAGCTTGCTGCGTACAAGCCGAGGCAGCAATCATAAGCATTGGCAATAATGAAACTAATTTCATAAGCATCCCTTGTTTTTATTATTCAGAGAAAGAATACGGAGCATCTGCTTCATTTATACCACGCATTTTGTTAGGAACAGCATCCATCTGATATTGAATCTTGATGCCCTTCATCAATTGGTCATGGGTGAGATAGTTGCGTGTATAATTCTTTCCATTGACCTTCATAGTCTTTATATAACGGTTTTCAAAGCTATTATTAGCTGCTTCAATAGTCACAGTCTTACCATTTTCCAAATGAAGCTTCACTGATTTAAACAATGGAGTTCCCAATACATATTGGTCTGTTCCTGGACAAACGGTATAGAAACCTAATGCAGAGAATACATACCAGGCTGATGTCTGTCCATTATCTTCATCACCACAATATGCATCTGGAGCTGCATTATAAAGTTTATTCATAATTTCACGAACCCAATATTGAGCTTTCCATGGCTGAGCAGAATAATTGTACAAATAAACCATATGCTGAATGGGCTGGTTACCATGAGCATATTGTCCCATATTCATTACCTGCATTTCACGCATTTCATGAATCATGCCACGACTGTCCATACCCATCTTACTCGGAATCACAAATACAGAGTCCATCATGACATTAAATTCATCTTGGCCTCCCATCAAGTTCATCAGACCTTTTGGGTCATGGAAGACACAAAAACTCCAATGCCAACTATTTCCTTCACAGAAATCGCGACTCCAGTCTGTTCCCTTAAATTCCGGATTGAAAACACCCTTATCACTCTTACCTACCATCAATTTTCTTTCTGGATGATAGATATTACGATAGTTCATCGCACGTTCTTTATAAATAGCAATTTCGCTTTCTGGTTTTCCTAATTTCTTACCTAAGGTATAAATGCTCCAATCGTTATAAGCATATTCCAAAGTACGGGCTGCATTACTTCTTATTCCCACATTATTGGGTACATATCCCAACTTATTATAATACTCAAAGCCTACACGTCCGGATGCTGTTTTTTCCAACTGGGCATGTGCACCATGCTTAACAGCTTCCCAAAGAGCTTCTATATCATATCCTCTGATACCTTTTACATAGGCATCAGCAACAACAGAAGCCGAGTTTTGACCAATCATACAATCACGATGCCCAGGAGATGCCCATTCAGGTAAGAATCCACTTTCTTTATATGCATTAACCAAACCTTCTTGCATTTTTTGGTTCATAGAAGGATACATTAGATTCAAGAACGGGAATAAACAACGGAATGTATCCCAAAAGCCTGTATCAGTAAACATATAACCAGGAAGTACTTTCCCGTTATAAGGGCTATAATGCATCACTTGGCCATTCTTATCAATTTCATAGAAACTACGTGGGAAAAGCAAAGCACGATATAAATTAGAATAGAAGGTACGTAAATTATCTATGTTATCATCAGTAACTTCCAATTTAGATAATTCACGGTTCCAAACATTTCTACCATCTGAAACAACCTGGTCGAAAGTCTTATTCGACAATTCATTCAGATTCAACTCGGCTTGTTCATAACTAATGAAGGATGAAGCCACTTTCACATGAACAACCTCTCCTCGACGAGTACTGAATCCGACAATTGCTCCTGCATGTTTTCCCAATTCCTCCAACTTGTTCGGATGGATATCACTACCATTGCTAGCCGTAGAAACAAAAGTAAAAGGCTTATCAAATACAAGAACAAAATAGTTTTTAAAATTATCAGGAACACCACCAACATTCTTGGTTGAATAACCAATAATCTTATTCTCCTCTGGTATAATCTTTACGTAAGAGCCACGATCAAATGCATCTAATACCAAATAAGATTCTTTAGTTTCCGGATAAGTAAAACGGAACATAGCAGCACGTTCTGTTGGAGTCATTTCAGTAGTAATATCATGGTCTGCCAAATATACTTTGTAATAATATGGCTTTATGACTTCAGCTTTATGCGAAAACCAACTAGCACGTTTATCTTGATCAAAGACTAATTTATCAGCTACAGGCATAATAGAGAACTGTCCATAATCATTCATCCAGGGACTAGGTTGATGTGTCTGTTTAAATCCACGAATCTTATCCGCCTTATAAGTGTAAGTCCAACCATCCCCCATTTTTCCGGTTTGTGGCGTCCAGAAGTTCATACCCCAGGGCAGTGCAATTGTTGGATAAGTATTCCCTGTGGACAATTCATATTTAGAATCTGTACCGATTAATGGATTTACATAATCAACCGGATTTTTCACAGCCAAGGTGTACAAGCTATACACTAGGGCAACTGATAAAAACATGAAACGTTTAATTGAAAGAGGTGTTTTCATAAAGTAATGATTAATTAATGATCAACAATAACACAAAGATAAAAAAATAAAGCGTAGTAAAACAATTACTACGCTTTATTTTAACTGATACTCTTATATTTATCAACTTGCACTTTCATCTTTCACGACCAAAATAGAAAGTTCATACAGCAAATACAGCGGAACAAATACAAGCATCATGGAGAAAGGGTCACCTGACGGAGTAATAATAGCCGACATAACTAAAAGACCCACAACTGCATGGCGTTTATATTCACGTAAGAAGGATTTATTTATCAAACCCAAGCATGACAACACCCATGCCAAAAGAGGCATTTCAAATACAATTCCCATAACCATAACCAACATCACGAAATTGCCGATATACGAAGACAAATCGATTTGATTATGAATTGCTGCACTAAGTTCATATTCTGTCAAGAATCGGAAAGTAAAAGGGAATATCAATAAATAAGCAATGGCACAGCCCAAATAAAACATCAAAGTTCCACCTATAAAAGCAGTTCTAATATGTGCTACTTCATGGTCAAACAAAGCTGGGCGAATAAATTTCCATATTTCATAAATGACATAAGGAAAGACGAGTACCAATCCTAATGAAAGAGATGTACTAATGTGAGTAAAGAACTGTGAAGCTACATTGATGTTGATAATCTGTATATGAAAATCATCAGCGAAAGTAAACAATCCACCACTAACATCCGACAACCATTTATATACAAAAAAGTCACTCGTAGTAGGTGCCATGATGTATTGGTCAAAAATATAAGGCATCGATATGAACGTAATAACAGTACATGCTGCTAACACACATGCAATCCGGAACAACGCCCAACGAAGAACTTCCAGATGATCCCAAAAAGTCAACTCTGGCATTACTTCTTCTGTTTGACTCCCAACCTTTTCTTTTACTTCATTCTCCATCTCCAATCTAATTTTATATACAAAAGAAATGCCCTCACTAAAACAAGTAAGGACATTTCCTTAGTTTTTTTATTACTTAGTATAAGTTGGTTCTACAAAATCTGCATCAAGCAAATATTCTGCACTTTGAACCATACCCGGCATCAAAGCTTCACCCTTGAGGCCTTCTACTTCAACAACAATATTTTCTACGCCTGCCAATTCTGCATTCTTGAAAATAGCATCAAATCCAACCATACCACTTTGACCGATTTCTTTTCTGTCCTTGATATGCAATAATTTGAAACGACCAGGGTATTTATTGAAAAAGTCAACAGGACTAGCCTGTCCCATCATCATCCAATAAACATCCATTTCAAAGAATACATGTTGTGGATCGGTATTTTCAATCATATATTCAAGCATCACAGCTTTGTCTTCCACTTTCTTCAATTCGAAAGAATGGTTATGATAACCATACTTCAAACCTGCTTCAGTACATTTCTTACCAATAGCGTTGTGATAATCGCACCATGTTTGCAAATCCTTCATGGTTTCAGGGAATCTTTGTGAAGGAGTAACGATGTATTTCATACCAGCTGCCTTATGAGCTGCAATACATTCATCCCACCATTTCATGGTTTCTTCACTAGGAGCACCTGCCTTCAATTCTTCAGCAGAAAGACCGCGAGTAGTATGTGTTGACAATACTTTTAAGCCAGCCTTTTCAATGCATGCCTTAAAATCAGCAGGAGTCATTCCATACAACTTGCCATCTTTATAATTGGCTGTTTCGATAGCTGTATAACCCATCTGAGCCAATTGAGGCAGTACAGTTGCCTGATTCTTAGCAAAGAGTTCCGGGTTACCAATCAATTCACGTACAGAATACAACTGAACACCAATTTCCTTCTTAACCGGAGTTTGTTCAGCTACAGGTTGGTTATTACAAGCAGCTAGCGTCAAAGTGACGCTAGCTAACATAGTATAAATTGTCTTCTTCATAGATTATTCCATGATTTTTACGCGGATATTGCGAAGCCAAACATCATCACCATGATCTTGGAAACCAATATAACCTTCGTGATTTTCACCACCCAAATTGTTCAAGAGTTCGAATGCCAAAGGCCACTTAGCCTGGCTGAACTTACTAGCTTGCAACAATTCAGTCCATTGTGGAGTCCACAAGTGATATTCAACCACGTTTTCACCATTCTGGCTGTGGATTACAGTACCTTTGTAAACCATAATCTTAGCAGCATTCCATTCGCCGAAAGGCTTTTGGTTTTGAGGAACTGCAGGAATCATGTCATACAAAGAAGCTGACTGACGGTTGTTATCCTTACCCAATTTAGCATCTGGGTGATTAGCGTTATCCAACAACTGATATTCAGGAGCAGAGATATAGATAGGTTGATATCTTTCCTTACCATCCTTTTCAGTTGTTACTTCCTGTGCCAAGAAGAAGCAACCAGAGTTACCACCCTTAGAAATCTTCCAGTCAAATGACAATTCAAAGTTTTTGAACTTGTGAGCAAAGATGATATCACCACCTTCACCTGTCTGACCTTCACCAGCACCAGTACCACTAAACTTCAAGCAACCATCTTCGATAGTCCAACGAGCAGGAACTTTATCCTTACCATAACCTCTCCAACCATCGAGTGAAGAGCCGTCGAACAATACGATGTAACCATCCTTGTCAGTTTTGAACTTGCTAAGATCAACTTGTTCTTTTTCTACAATTTTATATGCAGGAACAGCAGGAGCTTCAGCAGTTTCAGCTGGAGCAGGTGCAGCTTCTTGCTTCTTTTGACCACCACATGCAGCAAAGCTAAAAGCCAAAGCAACAGCAGCCAAATAAGTCAAATTCTTTTTCATTTTTCTTAAGCTTTAATTATGTTATTAAAAATATTAAGGCATTTCAGGCAAAGCCCAACCTTCACGATAGTTATGCTTGATCAATTCAGCAGCGAACTTACGAGCGTTAACCGGTTCAGTGAGAGTCTTCTTGAATGTTGGGTGACCATCCTTGATTGTAAAGCCATCCTTGATGACGCTACGGATAGTTGCATCAGCTGGAATGTTAGTGAATTCCATCTTTTCGCCATCCCAATGCAATTCTTGGTTCAAACCTTGCAAACGTACAGCTACTACACCCATAACTACCATTTCGTTGAATGGGCCAGCTTCTGAGAAGTCAGATGCACTAGGAACACGTGTAGCAGGATCTTCCTTACAAGCACGTACCCAGTCTTGTTGGTGAGACAATGTGATTTCACGACACATGTTAGGAACTTGAGGCTTGCGACCTGACAACAAGTAAGGCTTTTCACCGTAGCAACCACAAATCATGATATCCTTAGTACCGTAGAAGATAACACCACCACCAGATACATTCATGTTAACACCAGCAGGCAAACCAGCAGGACGTTCAGGCTTCAAACCACCGTCATACCACCATACTTCAACTTCAGGCAAAGCTACCTTAGGCATATTGTCGCGAGCTGGGAATACGAACTTAACGATCTGAGCTTGTGGACAAGATTCAGACAACAACAATGTAGAAGAACCTTGAATCTTAGTTGGGTAACCCAATTTCAAAGCCTTGAATACTGGATGCAAGATGTGGCAAGCCATGTCACCCAAAGCACCTGTACCGAAATCCCACCAGCCACGGAAGTTCCATGGAGTATAGATTGGGTTATAAGGACGCATAGGAGCCGGACCGATGAAAGCATCCCAGTTCATTGTAGAAGGAACTGCTGGAGTATCTTCCGGACGTTCCAAACCTTGCGGCCAAATAGGACGGTAAGTGAAAGCTTCAACCTTAGTTACTTCACCGATTTCGCCATTCCACAACCAGTTACACATAGTGCGTACACCTTCGCCAGAAGCACCTTGGTTACCCATCTGAGTTGCTACCTTATGCTTAGCAGCCAACTTAGTCAACAAACGAGATTCGTATACACTGTGAGTCAACGGCTTTTCGCAATATACGTGCTTACCAGCAGCGATAGCTTCAGCAGCGATGATAGCGTGAGTGTGGTCAGCAGTTGCACAAACTACAGCGTCAGCTTGATCCAACATTTCAGCGAACATCACCTTATAGTCATTGTACTTCTTAGCATTTGGATAACGCTTGAAGATAGGATCTGCATACTTCCAGTCAACGTCACACAAGCCAATGAATTCTTCAGTTTCAAGACCGCGGAGAACGCTAGCACCTCTACCACCGATACCTACGCCCAAGATTTTCAACTTACCGTCCTTAGCACCTTTTTTCTTCTTCTTTTGATCTACATTTGCAAAAACACTACCCGGAGTCATTGACAAACCGATAGCAGCAGCCGTACCTGCCTTGAGGAACGATCTTCTAGACATTTCTTTTCCCATTTTACTTTATATTTTAAGGTTAGTAAAAAAATTACTTTTCTGTTTTATCTGTTTTAGGAGTATCATCAGTGATATCCTTTTCTATTTCATTCATTCCATCCTTGAAGCTCTTCACACCTTTACCGATGCCTTTCATCAATTCAGGAATTTTCTTACCTCCATACAACAACAAAACGACAAGTGCAATCAGAATTATTTCACCTGTACCAATATTGCCCAAAAATAATAAACTTTTCATTTCTATTTCTATTTTTAATTTTAATTTATCTTTTCTTTAACAATCCATAACCATTTGTCATGTGAGCTCGCCGAACATGTATTTCTTCTAAAGTCTTTAAATCACCAATTGCCGGCAATTCATTCTTGCGTGCATCTTCCAACATTCTCCATGCATATTCTGAGGCAATAACCGAATCACGGAAATATGGCATATTTTCATTGCGAACGCCAGACATTATAGAGTTAGCCATCATATCACATAGACGATCGATATTCTTTCCTCCATGAGGCCTTTCTATACGTTCGGTTATATTCACACCTCTAATATCAACTACAGCTGTACTAAAATCGTGAGTCATCCGAACCACTCCTTTAGTTCCAATCAACTCCATATACGAGTTGTGCGTCTGATCTTTTGACAATTGTCCATAAACAAATCCTTGAGTGATATCATACACAACACCATTCTCGAATGTGCCATGACACTGCAACCACCAAGGATCCTTATAGTTCCACATTCTTATTGCTTGTGCATGACCTGTTTTATAATCAGAGCCAGCCAACCAACGAGCTATGTCCACATAATGCATTCCACAATCATGAAACGAAGGTCCTTCATACTCATGCCCTTCTCCCGGTGCTAATCCTGGTGTCATATGGCAAATACGAAGGATTGCTAAATCTCCAATTTCTCCTGATTGAGCAACTTCCTTCAGTTTATGCGTATACCATGCATTTCGCAAGTACATATTAACTGTTGCGAACAATGATGTTCTTTCAATCAGATCCACAACTTTCCATTCATCTTCCAAACTATAAGCCAATGGCTTTTCTGCAATTATATGCTTACCCATCGCTATAGCCTTTTCAATTTGTTCCTTTCTCAGATTAGCCAATGTAAAAAGACCAACAACCTGAATTTCGGGATCATTAAAGATGATGGATTCGTCTGATATTATTTTAGATTCAGGGGATTTCTTAGCAGCCAATTCACGAGCAGTCGACGAAGTATCGCAAATATAAACGACATCCCATAGGCTACTATATTTCATAGCAAGCAGATAGAACTCTCCCATCCGTCCAAAACCAATTAACCCTACTTTAATTTTTGTCATTTTTACTCTTCGCTCAATCAATTTTACTCAGAATAGCACAAAAGTAGTAGATATTTTTTATAAAACGTTTAAAACTTCGACGTTTTCTTATAATGTTTTAAAACATATTTTTGCGAGGTTGAACTTTAAAATGTAATTACATCTTTACAAAAAAGGAAGGAAGAGAACTAAAATGGCCCTAGCATATTCGGCACTAATCTTTTATTTTACAAACCATTACAAACCAAATCATGTATAATCTTGTTATATGTATATAACCAAAAACATATTTAGTATGACAACTTTTCTATTTCCTAAGCCTGATTCTTCCAAAGGGCACTCCATGTTTTTGCTTGCCCTAAGAATCTTCTTCGGTCTCATGTTAATGGCACATGGAGTGAACAAACTGGCCAATTACACAGAATTGAGCTTTACATTCATCGATCCTATGGGTATCGGTAAGGAATTAACCTTAGTTATGGTTATCTTTAGCGAATTATGTTGCTCCATCTCCTTCGTCATCGGATTTCTTTACCGCCTATGTACCATCCCTATGATTATTGTTATGGGAGGAGCATTTTTCTATGCACATGGAGGAGACATCGGTAATGGTGAACTCGCTTTTACCTATATGGTAATACTCGTATTGATGTACATAGCCGGCCCTGGGAAATACTCTGTAGATGCAGCTATTTACAATCACATCCGTAACAAAGAAGACTCTTACGATTATTAACCTAGAGCTTTCGTAGTTCCGTGTACAATCGCTGGATAGGAAGACCCATTACATTAAAATAGCTACCTGATATCCGTTCCACTCCAATAAAGCCAATCCATTCTTGAATACCATACGAACCGGCTTTATCCATCGGATGATATGTACGGATGTAATACTCTATCTCTTCATCCGTAATAGTGGCAAAAGATACATCTGTCAATGTAGAGAAGCTCCGTTGGAAACCATCGCATGTTAGGCAAACTCCAGTAATGACCTGATGCGTGTGTCCAGAAAGGGCATGCAGCATCAGGCTTGCTTCATTTTCATCCGCAGGTTTCCCCATCACTTTTCCGTCAAGCCAAACAATCGTATCGGCAGTAATCAAGAGTTCGTCGGGTTGCATAACCGAACGATAAGCCTCTGCTTTCTTGCAGGCCACGTAACGGGGTATCTCCATACCATCCATTCCTTCCGGATAAGATTCGTCTATATCCGGCAAAACTTTCACCTCATATTGAATTCCTAATCCCGACAAAAGTTCCTTTCTTCTCGGCGAATTGGAAGCCAAAATTACTTTATAACGCTTTAAATTGTCCAACATACTTCTACCATCCAAAAGCTTTTTCGTCCGACATCCATTTACCTTGTGCCCGAAGCACTTGCTCTACCACATCCCTTCCACATCCATATCCGCCATTCCGATGAGAAATATACAAAGCTACGGACTTAATTTCCGAAGCTGCATCTGCCGG
>JAFQNW010000135.1 GCA_017420875.1 Bacteroidaceae bacterium | reverse complement strand
GACATGATAATCAAAGCACCACCTTCAGCCAATACTTTCTTCAAAGTAGGAAGAGCACCACGGATACGAGTATCGTCAGTAATCTTGCCTTCTTCGTTCAAAGGAACATTGAAGTCTACGCGAACGATTGCCTTTTTACCGGCAAAGTTGTAATTGTCAATAGTCATCATAATTCTTATATTTTAATATGTTAAAGTTAAATTCATGTCATATTATGCAAAACTACGAAATTTTTTAATAAAAAGGTCCGACTTTGCTATAAAAATGAAAAGTTTTTCTTTGGGATATTTTAATAAGGTGAAAGTGTGTGTAAGAGTTCTTGAAATTTAAGAATAATAGGGTGTAAATTAAGATGAAAGAAATTATTTGACGTGTGTGGGTGAAATAATTTATCGTTTTGTTTGCAAATTTTAAAGTGTGTAGTATATTTGGTGCAAATATCATTATTAATTATGAAAAAACAATTTATTGCAGCAGTATGCTGTGTATGTGCTTTGTTTGCGGGATGCGAACAGGCAGAGGAGCTAGACTCCATGGGAGAGAAATTGGAAATGTCAATGTTGGCAAGTATTGAAGGTTCAGATAATTCTGGTGCAAGTCGTTATGCGGGGGATGCCCCTAATAGTGTTGCATTTACAAAAGGGGATGCTATTGGTATGGCAGTTGGTGAAGGAGAATTTGTGAAATGGGTGTATAATACAGCCTGGAAACCTGAAGGAGCCAGTGTTAATTGGAATGATAAAACAAGTAATCATTATTTTAGAGCTTTCTATCCCTATGCGGATAATGCATCTAAAGGAAGTGTACCAATGCCAGAATTGGCTAACCAAACTGGTGAAATGACTTGTGTAGCTGAAAAAGATTTTTTGGTAGCCTCAAAAACACAGACTTATGGGACAAATGGTGAAGTGTTATTTACAGGTGATGATGCGTTTAAACATGTGTCCTCATTGGTCGCTCTCACTTTAAAAGCTGAAGGAGAATTAACCTCTGCCACAATCAATGAAATCTCAATAGAAGGTACTGATATTTTAACCCCAACCACTTATTCGTTTGATGATGATGAAGTAACGTTGGATTTAGATGAAAGTAAAAAGAGCAATGTACTAAAACTTAATCCTTCTCATTCAATGAATTCTAATAGTAAAGTATTCTATTTTGTCCTAAATTCTGGCACTGTTGATCTTTCTGCTGTAACCTTGAAAATTGGTTATACAACCTCTAATGGTAGTTATGTTGCTGAACTTCAAGGATTAGGTACAAATGAAGTTAATGAATTTGAAAGGGGAAAACAATATAGTTATTCTATAAAGGTTGCAGGTGGTGAGTTGGTTATTTCGGGTAACGAAATTCAAGATTGGGGAGAAGGCTTAATCTTGAATGATATTGTCATAAATGGTACACAGCAGCAAGATTAGAGTACGTATTATATGAGAATGTGTAGCAAGATTCTTTGTCTAACAATCCTAATTATGGCTTTCTCTTGCCAGCAAATGCCAGAGGATGAAATATATATGCCTGATGCGGAGGAGCCATTGGATGTGCAAGTGCGTTCAGCGGAAGGAATAGATATCATTTATCCGATTTCACTTTATGCTTATTCGAATGATGGTAAACTTGTTGCATCTCAACAGATAGCAGATGAAGGTGATAACATGTCATTGTTGTTATCCGAAGGTATCTACCAAATAGTGGCTGTTTCTGGTCTTTCAAGTGCTTATCAACTATCCGAAAATCCATCTTTGGATGATTCTATAGTTATGGCGGGAGATGAAGGAGCAAAAACTCCATTGATGATAGGGCGGGCAGATGTAAATGTGAATCAAAATTCGAACGCTAGGGTTGAGCTGATGCTGACTCATGTTGTAGCTGAACTGAATGTAACCTTAAAGAATGTGCCGAATGACGTGGCAGGAGTACAAATGACTTTATCCCCACTGTATTCTTCCTTGTCGATGGATGGACATTATAGCGGCACCTCTCAAAAGGTCAAGGTAAATTGTGCTTTATCTTCGAATGGTGTGTGGGAAACAGGTCCTATTTATATATTTCCTGGGAGCGGACAGAAATCGACTTTTTCTATCTGTTTTAAGAAGAAGGATGGCTCAGAAGTTACTTATGGCTATACTTACAAAGGGGTTCCCGAAGCAAACAAGCAATTTAATGTCGTAGGAACTTACACGGCTGATGGAGTGATTGTTGGTGGAAGTTTCGATGTGAACGAATGGGAGGATGCTATAAATGTCGATTTTGAGTTTGGAGGCAGTGAAGTTCCGGATGTAGAAGACGAGGAAGGATCTGATGAACCTGTAATAGACCTAACCGGAGTTCCCGAAATAGGCACCATCTGGAATGATATGATTGTGGTAGACATGGCCGAAACTGACGACGGCAAGATAGATTTGTTGCTGATGTCATTGGATGAATGGGATGCTACAACCTCTCAAGTGGACGATGTGATTAGTGGCTATAGTATCAATGGAATCGCAGAATGGCGTTTGCCTGATTATGAAGAAGCTAAACTGCTTCGGGCAAGATTTAGTGGGGACAATCGTTTGGAGTTGAACGACCTGATAGCCGAGTATGATGAAGGTTTATATGGCTTGGATGGCGAAGAACGTTATTTGTGCTTGAAAGAGGGGGCCTATTATTCTTTCAAATTTGCAGGAGGTACCACTATTTCCAAAGCGGGTGAGAAACGCTCTTATTATGTTCGTTTGGTTAAGTCTTATCGCTTTGAGAAAAATTGAAAAAGGTGAAGACGTTTTTAAAAAACGTCTTCACCTTTTCATTGAAACGTCAGTATGTTTATAAAAAGATGGTGGCTCATCCATGAAGGAATGCCACCATCTTCTTTACTATAAGTTAACTATAATCTATATCGGTTTTTAGAATGTGATGTCCAAAGACGCACCAATTACGTCATTCTTGCGAGTGTAGTTGCGAGTAACCTTGCTGGCAGCGTTTGTAACTTCATGTTCGCCATAGAATGAGTGCATGTAACCTACGTTCAGCTTCATCTTTTCAGAGAACTTGTATGCACCACCGACGCAAATAGCTGTAGAGTTGATGTTGAAATTGATGTCAGACATGTCTGTGTCGTCGAAACCGTATTGAGTACGTTGTCCACCGAGGCTCAACAATACTTTGTCGTTTACATCCCATTCAATACCCAAGTTTGCTTCCCAAGTATTGTCGCCGTTCTTGATTGGAGTGCCTTGAGCTTTCTTGTCCCAATAGTAGTGGAAACCACCCATTGCACGAACAGCGTCAGTGATTTGGTATTGAGCGCCCAAAGTCAAAATAGCAGGAATGTCTGAACGAACCTTGTTGCCATCCTTATAAGCAGCCATCATCGCGTCAACGTTTGCACTGTTGTTTGCATCATTTTCCAGATTAATCTTAGTGCGGAATTCGTACTTGGCAGCCAAGTTCAACTTACCCAAGTTCCAGTCCAAACCAATAATCGGAGTAATACCGAAACCGCTTTGAGAGCAGTCGAGGGTCAAATCAGTTGATGTTGCTGCACCTGGCATGGTTACGCTTGTGCCAGCAACAGGATGAACAAATGTTACATCGCCAGAAATGCCTGTAATGGCACCTTCGTATGCACAATTTGCCAAAACACCACGAAGACCACCGAATACTGAGAAGTTATCTGCTAATCTATAAGTTCCACCTACTTGGAAACCATAGAAGTACTGCTTGCCGATAAGGCTTTGATTCATGGCGTATTTTGAAACTACGGCACCTGCAGGCAATTGAGGGCTAGCTGCTACTCCTTGTACGAGAGCTCCATAAACCAATTCTTCAAACATGGGTAAGCCGTTTTCGAACTCGCACTTACCACCACCGCCACCAACAGCAAACTGAGCGGAAACCGACCACTTGTCGTTGATTACATAAGCAGCCTGGATAGAAGGTATTACTGGAGCTTTGGCTACACCTTCAAAGTATTTGTCTGTTGCTCCGCCGTTCAATTGGAACATTTGGCCAGTTGCATCGATTTGACGCTTTTGCCAAGCTGCTTGCCAGCTGATAGACAAATGAAAACCCTGTGGCATGAAAGCAATACCAGCTGGGTTGCTGTATACACCGTCGATTGCGATGACTGCATCGCGTGCCGGATTACGTAAAAAAGCTGCATTCTGATTCGTGTTGGTAAGAATACCACCTGCAAAAGTTGAATTTGAAACCATTAGTGCTGTTGCACAAACTAATAAAAATTTCTTCATTTCTTAGATAAATTTTGAATTTCGGGTGCAAAGGTAGATTAAAATTACACATTAACCAAATTAATGTGCAATAAAATATGTGTTATGCTAATAATTCAACCGTTTCAAAAGAAACTTTTATGCAAATTTCGTTCCTTTATGACTTGCCTCCTATAAAATTATGATATTAATAAAGGTGGAATATGGATGACTTTTCATTCGATTAGATTGGAATGATACATCGTTTATTCCATTTTTGCATTTTATATTTATCTCGTGTTTTAAAATCTATGAGTGAGAATCTCGTTTCTTTTTGTACCTTTGCACTTCAAATTCAGACGCAAAGTTTATGCAATACTCAAACAAGGATATTTGGGATGTTAGCTATCCCATTTTGTTGGCATTGTTGGCACAGAATGTAATCAATGTGACCGATACGGCTTTTCTGGGACATGTGGGCGAAGTGGAGTTGGGAGCATCTGCCATGGGTGGTCTGTTGTATATTTGCATATTTACCGTGGCATTTGGTTTTAGTACAGGGTCGCAAATCATGATTGCCCGCCGAAATGGAGAAGGCAGATATCGGGATGTGGGGCCTGTTATGATGCAAGGATGTTTGTTCCTATTGGCAATGGCTGCGGTGATATTTGGACTGTTTCGTTGGTCGATGCCAACAATTGTCCGGGTGCTGATCTCATCAGACAATATTTATGATGCCACTTGTGAGTTCCTGCATTGGCGAATGTTCGGGTTCTTCTTTTCGTTTGTGAATGTCATGTTTCGTGCCTTGTATGTGGGAATAACCCGTACAAAGGTATTGACTATGAATGCAATAGTCATGGCTGTAGTCAATGTGTTCTTGGATTACGCCTTGATATTCGGTCATTTCGGATTCCCGGAGATGGGAGTCAAGGGGGCAGCTATTGCTTCTGTATTGGCTGAGGCAGCCTCGTTTGTGTTTGTAGTCGTTTATACTTGGTTGTATGTCGATTTGAAGAAATACGGATTGAACCATTGGCCGCAGTGGGATATGGTCTTGCTGGGACGTATATTGAGTATTTCGTGCTTTACGATGGTGCAATATTTTATTTCGATGGCTACTTGGTTTGTATTCTTTATGGCGGTAGAGCGACTGGGTGAGCGGGAGTTGGCCATTGCTAACATTGTGCGTAGTATCTATATTGTATTGCTTATTCCGGTGCAGGCACTTTCTACAGCAGCCAATACGTTGGTGAGTAATTTGATTGGTGCCGGAGGTATCGGTAGTGTGATGATGCTGATGAAGAAGATAGCCAAGGTGTCGTTTGTAATCGTATTGTTGTGTGTGATTCTGATGGTCATATTCCCTCGGTTATTCCTTTCTGTATATACCAATGAGCCGGCTTTGTTGTCCGAATCCATACCTTCGATCTATGTGATTGGTGTGGCTATGCTGGTGGCCGCAGTGGCTAATATTTACTTCAATGGCATTTCGGGAACTGGAAATACGCAAGCAGCCCTTTGGCTCGAAACAAGTACACTGATTGTTTACGGAATTTATATATTCTGTGTGGGTTGGTGGATACAAGCTCCGGTCTCCATTTGTTTCACAACCGAGATACTTTACTATACTTTATTATTTATTGCGAGTCTTATTTATTTGAAAAAAGCAAAATGGCAGAATAAAAAGATTTGATTTACAGATGTTTTTTGTAATTTTGCACCCCGAAATAGTTTGGAATAAATCATAATAGAAAATATATGTTCGATAATTTAAGTGAAAGACTCGAACGGTCTTTTAAAATTTTGAAAGGTGAGGGTAAAATCACCGAAATCAATGTCGCTGAAACATTGAAGGATGTACGTAAGGCTTTGCTTGATGCCGACGTAAACTATAAAGTAGCCAAGAATTTTACAGATACAGTCAAAGAAAAGGCTTTGGGACAGAATGTATTGACAGCTGTCAAGCCAAGCCAATTGATGGTGAAGATTGTTCACGATGAGTTGACTAAGTTAATGGGTGGCGAAACTGCTGAGTTGAATCTTGAAGGACGTCCGGCTGTTATCTTGATGTCTGGTTTGCAAGGTTCTGGTAAGACAACTTTCTCGGGTAAGTTGGCTCGTATGCTCAAGACCAAGAAGCACCGCAAGCCGTTGTTGGTAGCTTGTGACGTGTATCGTCCGGCAGCTATCGAGCAGTTGAAAGTACTCGGTGAACAAATCAATGTTCCTATATATAGCGAATTGGACAGCAAGGATCCGGTACAAATTGCTTTGAATGCTATTCACGAAGCAAAGGCCAAGGGTTATGACTTGGTAATTGTCGATACAGCCGGTCGTTTGGCTATCGATGAACAGATGATGAACGAAATCGAAGCTATCAAGAAGGCCGTCAATCCGGATGAAACGTTGTTTGTAGTAGACTCCATGACCGGTCAAGATGCAGTTAACACTGCCCGTGAGTTCAACGAACGTCTTGACTTCAACGGTGTGGTATTGACCAAGCTCGATGGTGATACTCGTGGTGGTGCAGCTCTTTCTATCCGTACCGTAGTCAACAAGCCTATCAAGTTTGTAGGTACTGGCGAAAAGCTCGAAGCAATCGACCAATTCCACCCGTCACGTATGGCCGACCGTATCTTGGGTATGGGTGACATTGTTTCGTTGGTAGAACGTGCACAGGAACAATACGATGAAGAAGAAGCAAAACGCCTTCAGAAGAAGATTCAGAAGAATCAGTTCGACTTCAACGACTTCATGGCTCAGATTCAGCAAATCAAAAAGATGGGTAACTTGAAGGATTTGGCATCCATGATTCCAGGTGTAGGAAAGGCTATCAAGGATATTGATATTGATGACAATGCGTTCAAGAGCATCGAAGCCATCATCAACTCCATGACTCCGAAGGAACGTACCAACCCGGAAATTTTGAATGGAAGTCGTCGTCAGCGTATTGCTAAAGGTAGTGGTACGAATATCCAGGAAGTAAATCGCTTGTTGAAGCAGTTCGATCAAACCCGTAAAATGATGAAGATGGTAACCGGTAGCAAGATGGGTAAGATGATGATGCCGGGTATGCCGAAAATGAAACGATAACTTTTTATACGATTATAGACTATGCAATTGATTGACGGAAAAGCAATCTCGGAACAGGTAAAGCAGGAAATTGCAGCCGAAGTTGCCGAAATTGTAGCTAAAGGAGGCAAGCGTCCTCATTTGGCAGCCATTCTAGTAGGACACGATGGAGGAAGTGAAACATACGTAGCGGCAAAAGTAAAAGCTTGCGAAGTATGCGGTTTTAAATCAACACTCATTCGTTATGAAGCGGATGTGACCGAAGAAGAGTTGTTGGCTAAGGTGCAGGAACTGAACGAAGATGCCGATGTGGACGGCTTTATCGTGCAACTTCCATTGCCAAAGCATATTTCAGAGCAGAAAGTGATTGAAACGATAGACTATCGCAAGGATGTAGATGGTTTCCATCCTATCAATGTGGGTCGTATGAGCATTGGTCTTCCATGTTATGTATCGGCTACACCGAACGGTATCTTGGAACTTCTAAAGCGTTATAACATCGAAACACAAGGCAAGAAGTGCGTAGTATTGGGACGCAGTAACATCGTAGGCAAGCCTATGGCTAGCTTGATGATGCAGAAGGCTTATCCGGGCGATGCTACCGTAACCGTATGTCATAGCCGTAGCAAGGATTTGGTGAAGGAATGTCAGGAAGCGGATATCATCATTGCAGCTCTTGGTCAACCAAACTTCGTGAAGGCCGAAATGGTGAAAGAAGGTGCAGTCATTATCGACGTAGGTACTACTCGTGTGCCGGATGCCAGCAAGAAGTCGGGCTTTAAGTTGACCGGCGATGTGAAGTTTGATGAAGTGGCTCCTAAATGTTCATACATAACTCCGGTTCCCGGAGGTGTTGGTCCGATGACCATTGTGTCGTTGATGAAGAACACTTTGTTGGCTGGTAAGAAAGCCATTTATCAATAAATAGTATCAAAGGCGTAAAAAAGTTGCTTAAAAATTTGCAGGTTCAAGAAAAAGTCGTACCTTTGCATCGCTTTCGGAAAGGAAAGCACAAGCAACTAACATGGTGACTATAGTTCAGTCGGTTAGAGCGTCAGATTGTGGTTCTGAATGTCGTGGGTTCGAATCCCACTAGTCACCCCGAGAAATCCTCGATAATCGTTTGATTGTCGAGGATTTTTTTGTGCGATTTTGGTGATTATCTCTGTCGGATGTCATTCAGAGGAACATCGTGATGAATAATCAAAAAGACTCATCTTCACTTTGTCACGAACGGCATACTTATTGGGGATGAAGAACTTGGAGTGAATTTCCGTGTAACAAGGAAGTGATGAAGTACTCCTAGTTTCATCGCCCGATGCTTCATGTCTCGTAGTGCAATACTTGCTGGAGCGTTGGCCGTTGGGACTAGGAGTGAAAACACTTTGGCATTTTACTCGAAACACCAAGGCGTTTTAAAAAAACGTCTTGGTGTTTTCCTTCAAATGTTTGGACATTAAAAAAAGAAAGGGTGTACATCACTGCAGACCCCTTCTATTACCTAGAAAACTAAAATCTAAACATATCCAAATTTAGGTCATGTTTTTTCCCTTGAAAAAACTTACAAAAATAATCTGATGAAAAACATGTTGTAAATAGTTAGGGGTCCTATTTTGTGTTTGTGTCTTGAATTACCTGTTTCTATCCTTTTAAATGCAAATATATCTATTAATAGGATATGAGTATTTGCTATTTGATTAATATATGTGTGTATTTGCGACAGAGAATAAAAAGAGAAAAGATTGACGCAAAAACATACTCTTAAGACGCTTCTAAAAAATAAGATGAATCAGTAATTAATCAGTATTTTAATTAAATATGGTAAGCTGCCGAATGGTGGTAATAATTTTTTTAGATAGAAGGCATGGTTATTCTTTTTGGTCGTTTTCTTAAAATCTAATACATAAATATATAACTTGAATTCGTGGGGGATGGTGTATTTTTACATTCGGAAACCAGCTTTAACTGCTTTTAACAGGGCCGGTGGGGAAATTATAGTTGGCTGTATACTTAGAATACTTGATATTTTAATTTATTTAACCTTAAAACTTTTACAAAATGACAAAACGCAAGATGGAGCTAATACTGACTGGCAGTTTAGCAAAAGTAACTTACGTGAGTTTGTTAATGCTTGCTACCCCATCCTTTGCTAACGCATCCAACTCGTTGGCTAAAGGTAATGAGGTTAGTTTGGTAGCTCAACAAACTAAGACTATTTCTGGCGTTGTTAAGGACGCTAATGGTGAACCGATTATCGGTGCGAATGTAGTTGTTAAAGGTACAACAAATGGTAATATTACAGATCTTGATGGTCGGTTTACCTTAAATAATGTACCCGCAAACGCAGTTCTCCAAATCTCTTATGTGGGTTACGCCACTCAAGAAGTTGCTGTAGGCAATAAATCCAGTTTGGAAATTATTTTGAAAGAAGACACAGAAACACTTCAAGAGGTGGTAGTAGTAGGTTATGGTACAACTGTTAAGAAGGACTTGACTACAGCTGTAACCAGCGTTAAAAGCAAGGATTTCTTGCAAGGAGCTGCCAATGACCCAATGCAAATGATTGATGGTAAGGTGGCTGGTGTGACTATCAGTAGTACAGCTGCTGCCGACCCGAACTCAACCTCGTCAATTCAGGTGCGTGGTGCTGCCTCCCCAAATGCGGGTAATAGTCCGTTGGTAGTTATCGATGGTATGCCTGGTGGCGACCTTCGTAATCTTTCACAGCAGGATATTGAAACCATTACCGTATTGAAGGATGGTTCTGCTGCTGCTATTTATGGTTCTCGTGGTGCAAATGGTGTAATTTTGGTAACAACCAAGTCGGGCAAATCGGGTAAGACCACCATTACTTATGATGGTTATGTAGAACATGATATCGTTGCAGCTCGTCCTGACCTTTTGAGTCCGGAAGAATATCTGGCAAAGGTAAATGGAGCTTCTGATCAAGGTTCTAAAACAGATTGGTATGACGCATTGTTAAATACTGGAAATTTTGGTCACAATCATAACATTTCAGTTTCTGGTGGTAGTGAATCGACTGTGTTCCGCGTTTCTACCAACTATCGTGAAAAGGAAGCGATGGACATTGTTTCGGACAGAACAGAATATGGTATTCGTGGTAATTTCCGTCACAAGACATTGGAAGGTCT
>JAFQNW010000134.1 GCA_017420875.1 Bacteroidaceae bacterium | reverse complement strand
TACAGACATGAATGCCGAGTTCTTTCAGACATTTTACCATGGGGATGAGTTCCTTGGCTTGGAAAGTGGGTTCGCCACCACTAAAGGTTACACCACCTTTCTTTCCAAAAAACGGACGTTGGCTCATGGCCATACGGGCTATCTCGTCAATCGGGGTTTCTTTGCTTTCACCTTTAGCATCGATGGTGTCGGGATTGGCACAATAAAGGCAACGAAAATTGCACCCTTGAAGGAAGACTACAAGGCGAAGACCGGGACCATCGTAAGTGCCCATGGATTCGTAGGAGTGTACTCTTAACATATTCTTTGTGTAATTAAATTAGGCACGGATAACACGGATTTTTTCGCTTTGCTCAACAACACGTCACGGTAAAGTTGATGTTTACATATACTAAAAACCGTGTTAATCCGTACCTAAAAAATAAGTGGATGCGTATAACACACCCACTTATAATGATTATTTCTCAAAATTACATTCTTTCGTGGAAGCTACGTGAAATGACTTCCAACTGATGTTCGCGACTTAACTTGATGAAGTTAACGGCATAACCGGAAACGCGGATAGTCAATTGCGGATACTTTTCAGGGTGATCCATGGCATCAAGCAACATTTCACGGTTCAATACGTTCACGTTCAAGTGGTGGGCACCCTTCACGAAGTAAGCGTCCATCATAGTCACGAGGTTTTCTACACGGGTTTCCATATCCACACCGAGTGACTTCGGTACGATAGAGAAGGTGTTGGAAATACCGTCCTGAGCATCGCGGTAACGCAACTTAGCTACGGAACTTAATGAAGCGATGGCACCATTCTTGTCGCGTCCGTGCATGGGGTTAGCTCCCGGAGCGAAGGCAACGCCCTTGGCACGACCATCGGGAGTAGCACCGGTCTTCTTACCATACATCACGTTCGAAGTAATGGTGAGCAATGACAAAGTAGGACGAGCGTTCTTGTAAACCGGGTGCTTCTTCAATTCTTCAGTGAAGAAGTAAACCAGGTCAACACCCAATTGGTCTACACGGTCATCATCGTTACCGAACATCGGGAAGTTCTTTTCGATTTCGAAGCTTTCTGTCAATCCGATTTCATTACGCTTGGCGTGAACCTTACCATACTTGATGGCCGACAAGGAGTCGAGCACGATAGACAAACCGGCCACACCGTAAGCCAAGTTGATACGTGGATTGGTGTCGATGAATGCCATCTGTGCCTTTTCGTAGTAATACTTGTCGTGCATGTAGTGGATGATGTTCATAGCATCGTTGTAAACGCGTGCAATCTCCATCAATACCTTCTTGTAGTTAGACAATACTTCTTCGAAGTTAAGCAATTCGCCGGTCAATACCGGGATGTCCTTTACCATTACGGTACCTGTGTTTTCGCAACGACCACCGTTGATGGCAAGCAAAAGAGCCTTGGCCAAGTTACAACGGGCACCGAAGAACTGGATTTGTTGACCGATGGCTTGATAAGATACACAACATGCAATACCGTAATCATCACAATTACGGACTTCACGCATCAATTTATCGTTTTCGTATTGAACGGAAGATGTATCAATCGAAACGCGGGCACAGAAATCCTTGAAACCTTCCGGCAATTCAGGACTCCAAAGAACTGTCATGTTTGGTTCTGGTGATGGGCCGAGGTTGTAAAGGGTCTGCAAGAAACGGAAGGAAGTCTTAGTCACCTTGGTGCGACCATCGTTGAAACGTCACCAATAGCTTCGGTTACCCAAGTAGGGTCACCGGCGAAGATATCATTGTAAGACTGCATACGCAAGTGGCGAACCATACGCAACTTAATGACGAACTGGTCAATCAATTCTTGAGCGTAAGTTTCGTCAATCAAGCCCTTGTCCATATCGTACTGAATATAGATGTCGAGGAATGAAGACACGTTACCGAGTGACATCGCAGCACCGTCTTGTTCCTTTACCGCAGCCAGATATGCCATATATACCCATTGAACGGCTTCTTGGGCACTGGTGGCCGGACGACTCAAGTCCAAGCCGTAGTATTCGCCCATCACCTTGATTTCGTTCAAGGCCTTGATTTGTTCGGACACTTCTTCGCGGAGGCGGATAGTAGCATCGGTCATCGGGCTAGTCAATTTCTTCAAGTCTTCCTTCTTGGCTTCAATCAAACGGTCGATACCATACAAGGCTAAACGACGATAGTCACCAATGATGCGTCCACGGGCATAGTTGTCGGGCAAACCGGTCAAGAACCCGAGTGAACGGAACAAGCGGATTTCTTCGGTATAGGCATCGAACACCCCGTCGTTGTGCGTCTTACGGTAGTGAGTAAAAATGTCCTTCACCTTTTCATCCACTTCCACACCGTTTTCGCGACAAGCCTTGGCCACGACATTGATACCACCAAATGGCTTGATGGCACGCTTCAAAAGTTCGTCTGTCTGAAGACCTACAATCAGTTCGTTTTCACGGTCGATATATCCGGCCTTATGAGAGGTGATGGTTGATACGGTTACAGGGTCGAGGGCACGCACACCATTGTTGGCTCTTTCTTCTTCGAGAGCCTTCAGACAAGCGTTCCACACTTTCATGGTTCTTTCCGTTGGTCCTACCAAGAAAGAAGCATCTCCTTCGTAAGGAGTGAGGTTTTCATGAACGAAATCGCCTACGTTGATTTCTGTCATCCATTTACCTTCTTTAAAGTTCATTTTCATGAGCTAAAATATTATGTTAAAAATTAGAAAGTGCAAAGGTACGCTTTTTTTATGATATAAAACATCACCATGAGTAGGTATTTTGGCATTTCAACGAAAACGTCAGCATGTCCGAAGGGAAACATGCTGACGTTTATGATTTTCGCGAAGGCGTATAAAGTATTCGCGAAGGTTTATTGCATCTTCTTTGAGAGGGCAATCATCATCAGATATACCGTTCCTAAAACGAGGACAACAAGACTGGTGGCTTGGTTGCTCATGTCGGAAACCAGTCCCATGATGGGAGGGAAGAGGGCACCACCCGAGACACCCATCACCATCAAGGCCGAGATGTCGTTGTTGCGTTCGGGCTTGTATTGCAAAGCATTCGAGAAGATGATGCTGAATACATTGGCATAGGCGATGCCTACAACCACGATAAGCACATACATCAGGATGCTTTGTTGGCCGAATATCATACCAGCCAAAGCTATCAGCCCGATGACCATACAGATGCGGAAGATTCCTTTAGGCGACCATTTGGCCAACAACAAGGCTCCGATGAAGGTGCCGGCGGTCTTGGCCACGAAATAGAGGCTGGTTCCCAAGCCGGCTTGCTCTAAGGCCATGCCTGTTTTTTCTATCAGAATTTTAGGGATAACGGTGTTCAGGCCGACATCTATACCAACCACCATGATGATTCCCACAAAGAGGCTGAAGATGAAGGAATCCTTGAAGAGTGAGAAGGTAGCTTTGATGTCGATGGCTTGCTTTTCTTCCTTCACATTCGGCACGGACATCCATGTCCACACCAGGCTGAGCAAGGTGATGGTGGCATAGATGGTGAATATCTGCTTCCATTGACCCGTATAGATGGCCGCAGCTCCCGCCAGGATAGGTCCCAGGAAGGAAGATATGGCCTTGATGAATTGGCCCCATGTGAGGATGCTGGTAAGCATCTCCTTGCGTACGGTAGTAGCAGCTAACGGATTGAGGGCTGCTTGCAAGATGGTGTTACTGATACCCAACAAGGCAAAGGCCAAAAGCATCATCGGATAATTGTACGAAATCATCGGTATCAGCATGGCAATGAATGTCAAAGCCATAGAAACCAATACGGTATGCTTCTTACCGATGCGGTTCATCATCATGGCGGTGGGGATGGAGCACACGAAAAACCAAAGGAAAACGGCCATTGGTAGCATGTTGGCTATCGAGTCGGGCAATTGGAAATCCTTTTGTACATAGTTGGTCGTGATACCTACTACATCCACAAATCCCATCACGAAGAAACCGAAGAGAATAGGGAAAATACTTTTTGATTTCATGTTTATTTCTGTTTATCCAATTGGTTCAATGCATAGACATAGGCTCCCATAGCGATGGATTGACTGGTCTTCAACTGAGTGGTCATGACACCAATTCGCTTCATCGAGTCGTAAATTACCTTTCGGTCAGTACCCGGGATGGCAATCTCGGTTTCCTTGCCACGGGCAAATTCTTCCCAAATGCTTTCATCATTCAGGTTATAAGCCTTTACTTCCAATCGTGGGAATCGGCTTCCATCGAACTTACCCAACGAACCGTTCAACTCATCAACCAACGCCGGAAGGATGTATTTGGCAGCTCCCGAAAGTCCTCCACCGATGGCTACAATACCGTCTACCAACGTGATGGCGTTAGTCAAGGCATCAGCTGCTATTTCACCCAACTCGGCAAAGCTGGCACGGGCTGCTTCCTGATTGCCGGGAATCAGACCTTCGGCAATGTCGAAGATGTCCTTCGGGGTGCGTTCAGAGGTATCGCCCGAGCGTTCGGCATATACACGCTTCACGGCACGAATACTTACACTTTCTTCGACAATGAGTTCAGGGTATTTCTTGTTGCGAACACACCAGATGTCTCCACCGGCCGAGTTATCACCTTGTAGCAGATTCCCGTCTATCACCACGCCACAACCATAACCGGTACCAAAGGTCACCCCAATCAGGTTATGGAAACGCTTGTTGCTTCCCATTGCTTCGAGGCGGGCATTCACTTGAGGCAAGCTACCCATCAAGGCTTCGCCATAGGCAAACAAATCGCCATCATTATTAATATATACAGGAATGCCGAATTCTTCTTCCAAGATAGGACCTAGAGGTACACCTCCGCAAAAACACGGGAAGTTGCACAAGTCACCGATGATGCCTTTGGGATAGTCGGCAGGGCCGGGGAAGGCAAAGCTGATGGCCGAAGGGGCTTTATCCAGTTGTTCAATAACTTTCTTGAAACCGGTCTTCAGCTGGTTGATACAAACGTCCAGGTTGGAAGAGTCTGTAGAAAGATGTACAGGAGGTACGATTTCTTTGCCATCCTGCATGGCGGAGAAGAGGAAGTTGGTTCCTCCTGCATCCAAAGTCAAAATAATTCTATTGTCTTTCATGTTCGATTAATTAAAGGTTCACAAATATACGGAAAATCTTGGATGATAATCTGTTTCGTACTATTTTTGTATAAATAATTATTAAATGGCACGCATTAAGGAAGGATTTAAAGGAGAACGCATGCTGTCCTTGCCTCAGGACATCTTGCATAAATATAGCCAACATCCGTTGGTTAAACCACTTTTTATCCGTAAGCTTGGCTTCTTCCCGAAGGTCAAATACCATTATGTGCAAAAGGATCAAGGGGTAGACTATTGTCTTCTGTTGTATTGTGTAGCCGGGAAAGGATGGTATGAAATGGATAACCACGAACGGGTAACCATCGAAACAAACCAATTCATTATCCTTCCGGCACATGTGCCTTATCGATTCGGTGCCGACGAAGAGGATCCTTGGAGTATCTATTGGATACACTTCGGTGGGAAACTAGCCGACAATTTTGTCACACATCCGTTGAAGCCCCACTTCATCCTGCCCGACAAGACCTCACGCTTGCAAGACCGCTTGGATTTGTTCGAAGAAATCTATGCCAACTTCTCCATGGCCTATACCCAGGACTACATGATTCATGCCTCGATGTGCTTGTATCCGTTTCTATCTTCTTTTCTTCATGTAGATCCCTACCGCTATCCGCGTCTGTCCTTATTCAAGGAGCAAAGCTTTTCGGCTCAGGTCATTCACTACATGCAGGAAAACATAGCGGCCAATCTCTCGCTCGATGATTTGGCAAGACATTTTAAATATTCTCCGTCGCATTTTTCTTCACTCTTCCTGAAGGAAACCGGATTTTCGCCCATCAACTATTACATCCAGCTAAGAATCCGGAAGGCTTGCCAATACATCGAATTGTCCAACCTGAAGCTGTTCGAGATAGCCGAGAAAGTAGGCTTTGAGGAACCGGCCTACTTTACCCGTATCTTTACAAAAGTGATTGGCATATCGCCCTCCGAATACAGAAGGCGAGAAAAGTCTACTTTATAAAGCTGTGCTTATTTCACTTGCTCGTCCGCCCATTCGCGAAGCATGGCAATGGCTTTGGCCAATACGCCTGCCGAGCCCTTGAAATGTCCTGAGCCACTGGGCACTCCACCTTGACCATACCACTCGTAGAAACCCTTGTTGGCAATGACACGCTCAAGCATGGGTTGCACCTCATCGTAGGCTTCCTTCACCATCCCATGAGCAATCAGTTGCTGAATCATTCGTCCGCCAAACCATGTCCAGTCGCCTCCATTCTGATAATTGTAGGCATTCTTCATGCCTCCGTGGAAGAAATTATCCGGATAGGGAGGATATAAGGTCAGGCCGATGCTGGGCATGCCCGACAAGCGTACGTTTTCAAGCATCTGAGCATTGACGACGGCAATTTCTTCGTTGCTCAACAAGCCTGCCTCGATAGCCACGGCCGTTCCTCCATGGTAATGAATCTTGTTTTCATCGAATCCCTCGGGTAGGGGCGATGTCTCGGGATAGAGATGGGGGATGAACTTCTGGTTCTTGGCATCCCACAAATGCTTGCGAGTATTCTGATAGATGTTATCGCGGATGGCCTTCCACTTGCTGAGCAGGGCTTCATCGTCGGTCATTTCCTGCATGTAATCTAGGGCTATGATGAACATGGCATTGTCGTACGCATCAATCGCCTTGTGCGAAAGTTCGTTCATATCGCACCCAAAGTCGTCATGAGGTTGTACATCACCCCAATCGGCAGTCATGGCTCCATAAAGCAAGCCATAAGTGGCATCGTAACGCTCACGCATCAAGTAATCTACCATATCGTCTATACGTTGCAACACCGTGCGTCCGGCAATGTTTTCCTTCAGGATGGAAGCATCACCCGTCTTGCGGATATATTTACCAATAATCTGGATGAGTGAGGTTTCCTGATCCGTCTCAACGGTGTTTTTGAAGCCTACATGCTCGGGGGCATTATCCGAGTAGTAGGGCACATTGTCATACCAGGTGAAGTCGGGCTTCAACACATACCCGTCCACCATTTCATCGTTCGGTTGCTGAAGGCCGAAGAACAAGAGTATCGCATTGCGAATGTCTTTCGTATCGTTCACCTCACAAGCCGTTTCGATGAACGTATTCATGTCGCGTGCCCAAATTTGGGAGTATCCGCTTCCGGCATTGAAGCCTTGTGCCAACACCACACGAGCCATGCTATCCACCTGTTGTATGCGTGCATCCTGCAAAATCTTGTTTGCCAATTGCTGGTTGGCATTGTTCGATGTACATGCCATCAATAAGGAACATGCCATCCATAAACCTGTCTTTCTAATCATAATTGATATCATTTAATGCAAAAATAAAGAATTCATCCGAAGGATGGATTGACTTATCTGCCTAAATCATTGCATTTTTTTATTGAAAAATCAACTATCGTAAAATAATATAACTATTTAGCCACTTTATATAATCCTTTTTTGTCAAATGTATTTTATTTTTGTAAAAAACTTAAATTTACTGAGTTCCATGAAGAAAACAATCTTACAAATTAGCATGCTGATGTTCAGCTTGTTTCTTGTGGCCTGCCAACCCAAAGAAGAGGCAGTAACACAAGAAGCCTTATCGACTTATGTAAATCCCCTGATAGGGAGTGCACATTGCCGCTGGTTTCATGTTGCACCGGGTGCATTGCCTTTTGGCTTGGCCAAGCCCGGCCCATCTACC
>JAFQNW010000133.1 GCA_017420875.1 Bacteroidaceae bacterium | reverse complement strand
GTGACCGACGAACTCCGTCGCGAAGGTATTGCCCGTGAGTTGGTGAGCAAGATTCAGAACATCCGTAAGGGTAGCGGTTTCGAAATCACCGACAAGATTAATGTGGTTGTAGCTAAAAATGATAGCACAAATGATGCTATTAATGAATATAATACTTATATTTGCAACCAAGTGTTGGCAAATTCCTTGCAGATTGTTGAGGAAGTGGCCGATGCTACAACACTGGAATTCGACGGCTTTACACTCGATGTAAATGTCGTGAAAGCATAACTTGAAATACACAATTTAATCATTAACCTATTTAATACCTAAATGTTATGGCAGAAAAGACTAGATACACAGACGCGGAACTCGAAGAATTTCGTGCCATTATCATGGAAAAACTTGAACTTGCCCAACGCGATTATGATAGATTGAAAAACAGCATCATGAACAAGGACGGCAACGATGTAGATGACACTTCTCCTACATACAAAGTTTTGGAAGAAGGTGCCAACACTTTGTCGAAGGAAGAAACAACCAGATTGGCCGCACGCCAACTCAAGTTTATCCAAAACCTTCAGGCTGCTTTGGTTCGCATCGAAAACAAGACTTACGGCATCTGTCGTGAAACCGGTAAGCTGATTCCGGCTGGCCGACTTCGTGCCGTGCCTCATGCCACACTGAGCATCGAAGCTAAGCAAGGAGGAGCAAAGTAATAAGCCTAATGGTGTGCATGCACTAACAAAACATCGTGTCATCCTGAACGTAGTGAAGAATCTGAAAACATAAAGAAAAGGCTTCAGATTCTTCGCTATGATCAGAATGACACATTTGTTGATATAACAAACACCTATTAAACAAAAACTGAATGAACAAATTTCTCACTAAAGGAAAACTGGCCGTATTTATTGTCCTGGCCGTACTCATCATCGACCAAATCATCAAGATATGGGTAAAGACCAACATGTATTGGCATGAAAGCATACGCATCACCGACTGGTTCTACATTTATTTTACAGAAAACAACGGCATGGCATTCGGGATGGAAATCTTCGACAAGATGTTCCTTACCTGTTTCCGCATTGTAGCGGCTATTGCCATAGGCTGGATGCTGTTCAAGTATGTCAAGCAGAACTACAAGACAGGGTTTATCGTATGCGTGGCACTGATATTGGCCGGAGCTACGGGCAACATCATCGATTGCATCCTTTACGGAGAAATCTTCAGCGAAAGCACCCATAGTGCACTGGCTCAGTTCGTACCCGCCGGAGAAGGCTATTCGGAATGGTTCTACGGCAAGGTGGTAGACATGTTCTATTTCCCCATCATCGAGACCAATTGGCCCGAATGGATGCCTATCATCGGAGGAAACCATTTTATCTTCTTCAGCCCGATATTCAACTTTGCAGATGCCGCTATCAGTTGCGGAATCATCGCATTGATTTTGTTTTATGGCAAATACCTGAATGAGACTCTAACACATTGGGAAAGCGAAAAAAAGAAATAAAATGAAGAGAAAGCTATATGCACTGATCCTATCGGGTACATTCTTACTAAGCGGATGCAATAAGAAGATGCCGGAAACCATCATACAACCTGCTACGATGGAAAACATCTTGTATGATTATCACTTGGCATCGGGCATGACCCTTACCGAAGACAACCCCACCAAAAGGGCATATAGAGAATATGTATTCCAAAAGTATGGCATCACGGAAGCCGAGTTCGACTCGTCCATGGTGTGGTATACTCGTAACTCCAAACAGCTGGCTGACATCTACACCAACCTGAGCGAACGTTTCAAGAAAGAGGAAGAGCACATCAATAGCTTACTGGCCGAAAGTGGTACCAGCAAGAAAGCATTTGCCTCGGGCGATTCAATCAACATTTGGCAACTGGCCGACATCTATTGGTTGAGCGATACACCCATCAACAACTTGCTTAGATTCGAAATCAAGCCCGACACGAGTTTCCATATCAAGGATGCATTTGTATGGAATGCCAACTATACCTTCTTGTCCGAAGGCAAAGCAACCATGGGGATGAACCTCTATTTCGACAACGACTCCATCATTGGCCAGACTTGGGACATCGCCCAATCGGGAGAGCAATCCATCGAATTGAGGACAGACTCCACCTACCAGCTGAAGAACATCAACGGATTCATCTTCCTGCATGGAGATTCCATCAAGAAACCTAGCTTACTCATCAACAAGCTTTCGCTGATGCGTTATCATGCAAGTGATAGTACAAAATCTGTCAAGCCCGATGTCAAGAGCGAATTCCAGATGAACATCCATCCCTAACCAAGCGTGTGCGAATGAAAAGATACGCTTGCCATAGGCTATACATTACTCCCAACCACTTTATCCGGATGCCGGCCATCACACTCGATGAGCAAGGAAGGGTAGTGGCTTATTCCCAACTTCAGGAAGAGACCAGCTCTACCGAATGGATTGGCGGTATTGCCCTTCTTTCCAACACGACGGACATTCCCCACACAAGAGAGTTGAACGACTTGCTACATGCGTGCCAATCTTTATCTGAAGGCGAACCGCTCTACGCCTGGCACATCTCGAACATAGACTTCGAGCACCATTGCCTCACTCTGCAAAGCACAATCCAAAGGTTAAGTGCCGACACCATCATTTCACTATAAAAAAAGTGGGTACAACCCCAAAGGCCATACCCACTTGATCGTTCTGAACAATCAAATTAAAGGTTGAAAGTTCCGTTCAAACGGATGTCGCTGGACGATGCACCGACAAAGAGTTGATATTCGCCCGATGGGGTCACAAATTCACCCTTGCTTTCATCCCAATAACGCAACAGGCTCTTATCCAACGAGATGGTTACCTTCTTGGATTCGCCTTTCTTCAACGTTTCACGCTTGAATCCCTTCAATTCCTTGATAGGAGCCACGCCACCATATTCCGGCAACTTCACATATACCTGTGCCACTTCATCGCCATCATAACGACCGGTGTTCTTTAAAGTAAAGGTCACATCCACGTTTGCGTCATTATCCTTCACCTGTAAGCTACTGTACTTAAAGCTGGTGTAACTTAATCCATAGCCGAAAGGATAAAGAACTTCACCCTGGAAGTACTTGTATGTACGACCATTGGTCACGTCATAATCGTCGAATGCAGGCAGATTATCGAGTGACTTATAATAAGTCAAAGGCAAACGACCAGCCGGATTATAATCGCCAAACAAGACTTCGGCTACAGCTGTACCACCTTGTTCACCCGGATACCAGGCGTTCACAATAGCAGGCAAGTTTGCATTTTCCCAATTGATAGCCAACGAGCTACCGGCTACAAGAACCAGTACTACATTCTTATTAACCTTATAGATTTCTTGCAAGAATTCACGTTGGTCGGCTGGGAGCTGGATATCGTAACGGTCTTGACCTTCACGTTCGATGGTCTTGTTGATACCCATCACGGCTACCACCATATCACATTCCTTCACGGCCTTGCCTGCATCACCATAAAGTTCCAGGCGAGTAGTTCTTTCTACTTGTGGGACACGCCACTTCAGACGAGAAACTGCATAGTCGCGCTCATCATAATATTCGGCCTTGAAATCATATTCCTTACCGGCTTCCAGATACATTTCTACCGAGTCGGTACGTACAGCATGACCACGCCATGCATTGATAATTGTTTTACCATCAATCATCAAACGGGCACCGTCATCCGATGTATAGCTGAACATATAGTTTCCTGATACAGTAGGACGAAGCTTACCGGTCCAACGAACAGACAATGGAGACTTCGGCAAATTAGGATCCGGAGCTTGGTTTGCCGGTTCAAAGTTTACCCAAGTTTCTGTACGAGTGAAAGGAGTTCCTTCGAACTTCATGCCTGAATAGTATTCAGCCTTCAATCCGCCCGGGAAGTTGTCCCCTTCAATCAATTCAGTACCATCTACGGCCGACTTCCAAGGTGCATAAACCACCTTTACATCCTTACCTGCACGAGCCTGGATACCTTCAAGAATAGAAACAGGGTCGGCCAAAGGCATACCACTATAATCACCGAATTCACATTGGCCGGCATTGATACCCACTACGGCAATCGACTTCACCTTCTTCGTATCGATTGGCAATGTTTTCTTGTCGTTCTTCAACATAACGATACCTTCACGAGCCGCTTGAAGAGCGATGGCCTGGTGTTCCTTCGAGCCAATAACCGATACCGGAATCTTGGTATAAGGATTGTTCACGCCACCATCCTTGTCGAACAAGCCCAATTTCATACGAGCCATCAACACGTTGTAAGCTGCACCATCAATATCGGCATCGGTTACCATGTACTGACGATAGGCATTAAGCAAATATTGGTCAAAGATTTCATCACCACATTCCAAATCCAAACCAGCTTTGATAGAAAGAGTAGCTGCTGCCTCGGCGGTCTTTACATACTTATGGGCAGAAACCAACAAGGAAGGGCCTCCACAGTCGGATACCACATAACCATCAAAGCCCCAATCATCACGAAGCACGTGACGAAGCAACCAAGGATTACAAGTAGCCGGTACATCGTTGATAGCATTATATGCAGACATGATAGAAGCTGCCCTACCATCTTTTACGCAAGCTTCGAAAGCAGGCAAATAATATTCGCGAAGCTGTTTTTCTGAAATCTGAGGATTACAAACGAAACGGTTATGCTCTTCATTGTTAGCAGCAAAATGCTTCGGAGTAGATACAATCTTCAAATAACGTGGATCATCACCTTGCAAGCCTTTTACGAAAGCCGTACCCATGATACCCGACAAATAGGGGTCTTCACCATAGGTTTCCGGAGTACGTCCCCAACGTGGGTCACGAGCCATGTTAACGGTAGGCGACCAGAAGGTCAACACATCACTATAACGAGCCTTTTGCAAACGACCTTGATCCAATTCGTTCCAACGAGCACGGGCTTCGTCACTAATTACGGTAGAGATACGCTTCATCAATACCGGATTCCAAGAAGATGCCATACCAATAGCTTGAGGGAAAACGGTAAAGCGTCCCGGACGAACCACTCCATGCAAAGCTTCGTTGCCATGATAATACTTGGCAATGCCCAAACGAGGAATCTCCGGCGAAGTAGCTCTCAACAAAGAAATCTTTTCTTCAACGGTCATCCGTTTCAACAAATCCGTCACACGGTCGTGAAGCGTTGCCGATTCATCTTGGTAGACGGGAACATTTTGAGCATGTATACTTCCACATGCCAAAATTGATAGGGAAGCACCTATCAACCATGATTTAATGCTTTTCATCATTCTATTATTTTATTGGATTATTATTCTAGATGCAAAATTAGCCATTATTTATAGGATGGAATATCTTCAAGCACATGTTATAAAACACTAATCAGCAGCCAGATACATACCATAATCCTTACAATAATAAGCCTTTTCTATTGTAAAATATACAATAAGCAGAAATCAAATCAGTCTTCTTCTGAACTCGGCACAAACCACGGCCGTAGCTATGGCTACGTTCAGTGATTCAGAGGTAGTTCTCTCCATAGGATAGTTAGGTATATAAAGGCGTTCATTAATCAAGCCTCCTACTTCCGGGCTAACCCCTTTACCTTCATTGCCCATTACAATAAGCCCATTTGCCGACAAGGACTTACCATAGATGTTATCGCCATCCAAAAAAGTTCCGTATACAGGTATATCTTTCAAGGAATTTATCAACGTCACCAAATCGCAATAATGCACTTTGACACGGGCAATGGCACCCATCGTTGCTTGTATAGTCTTAGGATTATAGACATCGGCTGTACCTTGCGAGCAAAATATGTGCTCTATACCAAACCAATCGGCCAGACGGATGATGGTGCCCAGATTACCTGGATCCTGAACATCATCCAAAGCGATGCATAAGCCATTACTTATATCATTGGGAGAATATGTATATTGTGGTTGCTTGAATATAGCCAACACACTTTGGGGAGTCTTTTGTAAACTAGCCTTTGACAATTCGTCTTGAGTGACCTCGATTATCTCATCAGCCTCAACACCAGGATGTTGACTTAACCAAACGGAAGTAGCTACCAACAACTTACAAGGAAAGTGTCCCATCAAGTCTTCTACCAGTTTATGCCCCTCGGCAATGAAGACCTGCTCTTCCTTGCGATTCTTCTTCAATTCCAACGAATGGATATATTTGATTTTATTCTTACTTAGCATAAATTATTCAGCAAATATCCAATTATTAACAACAAAGTTAAAAAGATATTTTCAATTATTCTCTATATTTGCATTTAAATTACGAAGGCCCGTTTTCCCACCATGAAGATATTTAGACCTTTATATTTATATATATTAATTTCCGTACTGCTCACTTCGTGTTCGGTTAATAAGTTTATCCCCGAAAAGCAATATTTGCTGGACGAGGTCAACATCATTTCCGACACCAAAGAAGTGAAGCCTTCCATGTTCACAACTTATATCCGTCAAAACCCCAATGCAAAATGGTTTAATCTGGTAAAGGTCCCCATGCGAATCTATTGCATCTCGGGTAGAGACTCCAGCAAATGGGTGAACCGGTTTTTCCGCAAACTGGGAGATGCCCCCGTTATCTACGACGAGAACATCACCCGAAAATCCCAGCAAGAGATTGAAAAAGCTGTCAGGAACATGGGATACATGAGGGCAGAGGTGCTTCTGGATACCATTATCCAAAAGAACAAGCTGAAACTGAACTATCAAATCAAGGCAGGGAAACCATATACCGTGCGACACATTGCATACCATGTTGATGACCTGAAGATAAACGAGTTCATCGAGAAGGACTCTGCTCAATCATACTTGCAAGACGGAATGCCCTTCGATGTGGTAGCTTTGGACAACGAACGCCAACGCATTACCCAGTTGTTGCAACAAAATGGGTACTATAAATTCAACAAGGACTTCCTGGTGTATCAAGCCGATACGGCCAGAAATACCTATATGGTGGATCTCACCATGAAGCTATTGCCTTATCAACGCAAGAAGGAAGATATACCGACACCACATCAACAATACAAGATTCGCAATGTAAACTTCTTGACAGAAAGCGATTTAGGCTCTACTAATGAGGATTATAGCCAATACGATTCCTTGCATTACAAGGGATTGAATGTGTATTACGACAAGAAGGTATATTTAAGACCAGGCACATTAGCCAACTTCAACTACATTCGCCCGAACGAACTCTTCAACGAACAAGATGTACAAGAAACCTATACCTCCATGGGGCGTTTGCATGCTTTGAAATACACCAATATACGATTCAATGAGGTCAACCAAAACGATAGTGTGCAATTAGATGCCAATATCTTACTAACCAAGGCTAAAAACCAATCTTTAGCTTTCGAAATCGAAGGTACCAACTCGGCGGGTGACTTAGGGGCAGCTGCTTCGTTGACCTTCCAACATCGAAATGTTTTCAAAGGTTCGGAAACCTTCTCCTTCAAAGTGCGTGGAGCCTATGAAGCCATTACCGGACTTCAAGAGGGCTATGAAAGTGATGACTACAAGGAATATGGGATAGAAGCCAGCTTGAATTTCCCGGAATTCAAATTTCCATTCCTTTCATCCGAATTCAAGCGAAAAATCCGTGCCACTTCCGAAGTAGGAATTGACTTCAACTCACAAATTCGTCCGGAATTCACCCGTACGTTGACATCGGCTTCATGGAGTTATCAATGGGTAGATCGCAAACGTTCCCAGCATCGTTTCGACCTTCTCAACATCAACTATGTATATGTACCCTGGAAATCGGAAAACTTCAAGGCTTATCTGAACAACTTGACCGATAGAAATTCCATCCTTATCAAGAGTTATGAAGACCAGTTGGTGGTTCGTATGGGCTATACCTATACTTATAATAGTGCCAACGACCGTACACGTACCCCTAGTAACAATTCATATTCCATCCGTATGAACGTGGAAGAAGCCGGCAACCTTTTGTACTTATCTTCCAAAGCCATCAACTCAGAACCGAAGGCCGACAAAGGTTTTGTGATAGCCAACATTCCTTTCGCCCAATACATTAAGGGAGATTTCGATTTTGCCCACAATTGGAACATCGACAATCGGAACTCTTTCGTATTCCATATCGGCATGGGAGTGGCTTATCCCTATGGTAACTCACAAATCCTTCCATTCGAAAAACGTTACTTCTCCGGTGGTCCTAATAGTGTACGTGGATGGTCAGTTCGCTCATTAGGACCAGGTAGCTATAAAGGAAGTTTGGAAAATGTCAACTATATCAACCATACGGGCGACATCAAGCTCGACCTGAATATCGAATATCGCACGCACCTTTTCTGGAAGTTGAACGGAGCAGCCTTTATTGATGCCGGAAACATCTGGAACATACGCGATTACAAAGGACAGGAAGAAGGAACTTTCCGATTCAACCGCTTTTATAAACAACTAGCCGTGGCCTACGGATTGGGTATCCGTTTCGACTTGGATTATCTGATTCTCCGCTTTGATGGCGGTATGAAGGCGGTTAATCCGATGGAAAAAGGCGACGACAAATACCCACTTATCCGCCCAAGATTCGGTCGCGACTTTACATTCCATTTTGCCGTAGGTTATCCATTCTAAACAGATTTTTTACATGAAAAAGCAAGCAAACGTTTATACATTGGAAGAAGTGGACGCTTTAAAGCGTTGGTTCGATGAGCAAGGAAACAACATTCCATCAGAAATGGCCATTGAGAAAAGCACCTATTCGCCAAACTTGAAACTCACCATCCAAATGCTTTTCGAGCAAGCCTATATATGCTATAACAACCCCAAAATGCAAGGATGCCTCTTGCTATTGGAAAAAATTAAAAGCAACATAGAGAACAATCAATCTTCTTGAAAGAAATAAATTAATTGTTCAAAATCTTGTAAGAAAAATCCAATTTACATATCTTTGAATCAAATTAACTTTTAAATAGTTTGTAGTATGAAAAAGTATTTAGCAGAAATGATCGGTACAATGGTATTGGTACTGATGGGTTGCGGCACAGCCGTAAGTCTTAATTGTGGTGTTGATCCTGCATCTGTAGTTGGAACAGCTATCGCTTTTGGTTTGGCTGTTGTGGCCATGGCATACACCATTGGCGGAATCAGTGGTTGCCATATCAATCCAGCCATTACTTTAGGTTGTCTTTTGACAGGTCGTATCAGTGGTAAGGATGCCGGAATGTATATGATCTTCCAAGTTATCGGTGCATTCATCGGCTCTGCATTATTGGCCGTTTTAGTATCAGGTTTAGCTCCTGCAGGTACTACTACCGGTGCCAACACATGTTCAGGTGATGTAATGAATGGTTTGATTGCCGAAATCATCTTGACATTCATTTTTGTATTGGTAGTATTGGGTACCACAGATGCTAAAAAGGGTGCCGGTAACTTTGCAGGTTTAGCAATCGGTTTGTCTTTGATTTTAATCCACTTGGTAGGTATTCATTACACAGGAACTTCTGTTAACCCAGCCCGTAGTATTGCTCCTGCTGTTTTTGCAGGTGGTCAAGCATTGAGCGAATTGTGGGTATTCATCGTTGGTCCATTCATTGGTGCTGCATTAAGTGCGATTGTTTGGAAAATTATCGGTAAAGAATAACCATTTCAAGACATTTTAGACAAAAGGTGAAGGCATTTTCTGTAAATGCCTTCACCTTTTACTTTAAATGCCTGTATGAATTTGCTTTATTTAAAAGAAACCCATAAATTTGCAACAAATAAAATTTGATTCAAAACATGAGCGACACCATTAATCGACGCAAATTTCTGAAAGTCGCAGCAGGCGGCTTAGTCGTTGCCGGAGCCGGAGTAGGAGCCGGATATTACTTCAGCAAGGAAAACATTAAAAGCAAAATCTTAATCATTGGGGGAGGAGCAGCCGGTTGTAGTTTTGCAGCCCGTTTATTGCATAGACTCAAGAATCCGGATATCACCTTGATTGATCCCAGTGACCGTCAATATTATCAACCGGGGTTCACCTTCATCGCATCGGGCGTATTCCAACCGGATGAAGTGTGGAAGCCTCAATCAGAATGTATCCCTAAAGGAGTGAAATGGGTGAAAGACAAAGTAGTAGCCCTCGACCCCGTCAAGCAAACCGCCCGCACAGCCGGAGGTGAAAGCTATTCGTATGACTTCTTGGTACTGACTCCAGGGCTTCAACTGAACTGGAACAAAGTGGAAGGTATTTCATTGGACACCCTAGGTGCCGGAAATGCTCACAGCATCTACGACTTTGTCGGAGCACAAAAGACGTGGGCGGCCATTCAGGAATTCGTCAAGAAGGGTGGAAGAGGAGTTTTCACCGATACTTACACCAAACTGAAATGTGGAGGTGCTCCGAAAAAGATTTGTATGCTCACAGAACATTGGGCACGCAAACAGGGGGCTCGTGACAACGTGAAGATTGATTATTTTTGCAGCAGTGACGCATTATACAATGTACCACTCTATACTCCTCGTTTCCTGGAAATCTACAAAGAACGCAACATCGGATTGGAAGTCAAGACTCGCGTAAAAGGGGTAGATACCCTGAAGAAGCAAGTGCATCTGGAGAAACATGAGACCAAGAAAGTGAAGGAATTTGATGAAGCACTAGGCAAGGAGGTGGAAGTGGAAAAGAAAATCATCACCCCATTCGTAGAAGATTACGACTTCTTGAGCTTCGTTCCTCCTCAATCGGCTCCCGATTTCGTGAGAGAATCCGGTTTGTCATGGACCGAAGGAAGCTTGGCTAAAGATGCTTGGGTTATGGTAGATAAAGATACACTGATTCATAAGACATATCCTAACATCGTCAGCTTGGGCGACGTAGCCGGTATCCCAACCAGTAAGACCAGTTCGGCTATCCGCAAGCAATTGCCGGTTGCCGTACAAAACATGATAGACGTCATGAAAGGCAAAGAACCATCCAAGAAATACAACGGATATGCTTGTTGTCCGATTGTGACCGACTATGGACACGTTCTATTGGCCGAATTCGACTATAACAAAGATGCAGACATCACGTTCCCGTTCTCGTTACTGGATATGTCGAAAGAACAATACTTGGCTTGGGTGCTCAAACACGACTTCCTCAAACCAATGTTCTTCTATGGCATGCTGAACGGATGGATGTAATGTATCCCTTCCACCATGTTAGACAACCACGCTCCGTCATGCTAGAAGACCACGCCCGGTCATCTATAATGACGGAGCGTGGTCTTCTAGCATGACGAAACGAAATGCTTTAGATACCGAAGAAACAACTGATATAAGCCATGTAACGATTGTCTGCACCTTCCTTCTTCGGCATATACATGCGGAAATTTGGTGCCAGCTTTACATATTTGCCCAACTTGAACTGCATACCGGCTAATATAGTCGATTCATCCTTGGCTTCGTTCCAATCATCTTTGGAAGTCAACAAATCGTATCGGGCAAAGGCTTCCAAATTCTTGTTCATCTTTACCGTTCCATACACCGAATATCCGTACATATCCGCATCTTTCACATTACCGGAATTACCGAGCCAGTTATATTCTGCTGCTACGGAAAAGGATTTTCCTTTGTAACCAATCATGGTAGCTACATTGGAAATATCTTCCTTAGTCTCATCAGCACCTTCGTTCAAACTACCATAAAGGCGGACAGTAAGTCCTTTCAAGGGCTGTATCGTAGCTCCCAGGCCATATTGCAATCCATCGTTTTTCTGTACTTTCTTATAACCCTCTCCATTAACCACTATGGCTTCGGCGGTCAACCAATCTGTCAGCTTATAGGCAGCAGATATACCCAAATCGGCACTGCTTCCCCATTTATAATAATCCTGGAACGACATCATCATATAACGATAGCCCCAGAAATCTTCCTGCACCTTAAACTGAATGGTTGAAATCATCCCACCGTGAAGGGTCAGTTTACCTGTTTTCCAGGAAACTTGTGCATTCTTGATGAATGCAATCCGTTGTAGGTCGTCTACCGCACTGGATTTACCCACATCCATAACCGCTTTAAGTTGTAATCCTTTGCCCAAATCATACTGATAGCCTAAATAGCTTCGGTTCAATTCAAACCCACGGTCATCTCTGTCCTGCCCAAATCCTGTATGAAGATTGGTAAAAATACGGATTATTGCTTTTCCCTTAGGCTGCTCAGCCTTCGTTTCCTGAGCGTTAGCCATCGGCATACAGACACTGGCCCATAAAGCCAACATGATTATTCTTATCGTTTTCATAATATCATTTCATTTCGGTGACAAAGATATAAATATAATATTACAAATGTGTTACATCATCGTCTTTTTGCTTTATAATTACCAAATAAAAAAGAAAGAGAGGAACAACTTTGTTCAAGTCATTCCTCTCTTTCTGTACATCCTCAGGGATTCGAACCCTGGACCCACTGATTAAGAGTCAGTTGCTCTACCAACTGAGCTAAGGATGCAAATACAAATCATTTCTCTCTTTTCGTACATCCTCAGGGATTCGAACCCTGGACCCACTGATTAAGAGTCAGTTGCTCTACCAACTGAGCTAAGGATGCATTCATTTCTGATTTGCGGTTGCAAAGGTAGGCGTTTTATTTTATATCTGCAAACTTTTTATGAGTTTTTTTGCCCTTTTCATCGAATTTTATTCAAACTCAAACATCCCAGTAGGCGTATTTCGCTTTAAAGCAACGAGTTGCACATCTTTCCCCACCAACACACCTCTACTACGCAAAATCAATTCAACGGTTTTATAAGCCAACTCCGGATGATTATTATCCTTACTTAAATGGCACAACCAAATAAATTTCAGCTCTTCATGAATGTTGTCGGCAAGAAATTCAGCTGTATCCCGATTACACATATGTCCGTTCGGACCGGCAATACGCTCTTTCAAATACTGAGGATAAGGCCCCATTCTCAACATTTCCTCATCGTAATTGGCTTCAATAATCAAATAATTGGCTTTACATATATATTGTGCAGCAATAGGAGTGATGTGTCCCAAGTCTGTCAGGAAAGTGAAGACTTTACCATCTACCTCTATGCAATAACCCACATTATCTGTTCCATCGTGAGGAACTTCAAAAGCCGTGATCTTGAAATCTTCCAATTCCAATGGAGTTTCTTTAGATAGATGACGCACACTAGTAGACAATTTCTCCGTCATACAATAGCTTTTATTGATTCCCTTGTGTATTTCAGGAGTAGAATACACCGGAATGCCATGTTTTTCACCCAAACAACCAACCGACTTAATATGATCAGCATGGTCGTGAGTAATAAATACAGCACGAATCCTACTTAACGACAAGGCATATTCTTTAAAGACCTTCTTGATGGTCCGGATACCTATGCCTGCATCAATCAATATTCCAGATTTATCTGTCCCCAAATAATAACAATTGCCACTGCTACCACTTGCCAGACTTAAAAAATTTATTTTCATTTCAACAGAGTCCTAATTAAGCGAAAGATTTATCATCTTTCTAAAAGAAACGCAAATATACAAAATCTTTTCTATCCTTTTAAAAGCAATGAATCAGTTTTAAGTTTTATCTTTGCATAATCTATAAAAAAACATGAATTATCGATGAAACCTCAATTTTTGATCAGTGCAGTAACAGCCGGTAGCGGAAAGACCATTCTCGCTATGGGTTTATCACGGGCATTGCAAAAACGAGGTCTCAAGATACAAACCTACAAAGCTGGTCCTGATTTTCTCGACCCCCAACTATTATCTCTTTCTGCCGGTTGCGAATCGGTGAACCTGGATACATGGATGTCGTCACACACACACGTTCAACACCTATATAATAAATATGGTGAAAAAGCGGACGTATGCATCACCGAGGGAGTAGCTGCCTTATTTGACGGCTATCGACGGATGCAAGGTAGCAGTGCCGAGATGGCCAAGTTATTGAATCTTCCCATCATACTGCTCATCAATGCCCGAATGGCAGGTTATTCGACTGCCCCCATCATTTATGGTTTCAAACACTTCTGTAGTGGAGTCCGAATTGCCGGTGTTATATTCAACCAGGTGTCCTCTGCTGCTCATTTCATGCACCTTCGTGAAGCTTGTGCCGATGCAGGAGTAGATTGCTTGGGATATATACCTTCATCCGAGATATTCAAGCTTCCTTCCAAACATACCAGTTGGACGCAAGCTACCCGCCAACAAATGGATGAGCAAGTCAATCAAATAGCAAAACTCATTGAAAGCCACATCGATTTGGATCGGATTCTAAACCGATGCAACCGTAGCTTTCCATGCCAATATACCTTGCCATACCATTCGGATGCAGAGTTCGAAGATCAGATTATTCCATCAAAGAAAATACGAATCGCTATAGCCAAGGATTCTGCCTTCAACTTCACCTATCGTGAAAACATTGCCCGACTCAATCAAATTGGCAACATTACCTATTTTAGTCCTGTACATGGTCATGAACTTCCTGAAGCCGATTTAGTATACCTTCCAGGAGGATATATCGAATTGTTTGCCCGTCAACTCCATCGCCGGAAAAGTATGATGGAATCCATCAAGGAATATGCCGAAAACGGAGGACGCATCTTGGCCGAAGGAGGAGGAGCCAGCTATTTGGGTCAAACCCCGACGGCTCGTGAAGGAGGTACTGCCTATGCCATGTGCGATATATTTCCTATCCACACAACAATCGCTTCCCTTTCCCGACCTAGATCAGGTTATAGAAAGCTGAGTATTGCTTCGAACGAATGGAAAGGCTATGAATTTCGTTATACCTCAGTCATTCCAGACAATAGCGAGAAATCGTTTACATCTCCCATCATCACCAACCTAAAGGGCAACGAAACCATCATGCCCCTACATCGCTACAAGAATACCATTGCCAGCCAAACACATTGGTATTGGGGAGATAAAGATCTATTTAAATTATGGGAATAGTGTTCCATTTGGATGTCATTGATATTTTTTAACTAGCTGACACGACTAATTTCACTTGAAAAAATTAACTTTGTAAATGCAACATTAACTAATTAAAAACTACATTTATGAAGAAATTATTTCTAATGGCGGTCATGTGCGTAATGACTATGTCCGCAATGGCTCAGATCAAATCGGTAGATGTCAAAGCTAATCTACGTGGAGATTTCGGTCTGGGAGTTGGTATTACCATGCCTATTCTTGAAAATATTGATTTTGCTCCCAACTTCAATTATTATTTTAGCGATGGAACAGTCTTTACTATAGATGGTGATTTCCACTATAATTTTGAATTGGATCAGAACTGGACTGTATATCCGATGGTTGGTTTGTTATGGTTCCATTGGGCTCCTGAAATTGGTAGCGACTACAACAAGATAGGAGCAAACGTTGGTGTGGGAGCACGCTACAGCATCAATTCGCAATGGTCTGCGTTTGCAGAAGCCAAATACCAATGGGTAAGCGATTTTGATGAAACGTTTTTCTCTTTAGGCGTAAACTATAAATTCTGATAAAAATGAAAGAGGGATGTTTTTTACATCCCTCTTTCATTTTTATCAAACCAAGGCATTGATACATTCTACCATAAAATAAATACAAACCAATACCTTCAACAAAGTTCCTAGCACAAAACCGAGTAACGATCCGATACCGGCACGCAACGCACGATGAAACTCACTTCCACCAAGCAGTTCACCAACGACTGCCCCAATAAAAGGACCGGCTATAATTCCCCATGGCATAAAGAACAATCCCAAAATAGTACCGGCCAAACAACCTCGATTACCATAAGCTGTACCGCCTCCATACTTGCTACCCAACATAGGAGTGACATAATCCAATACCTGTAACAAGACAACCAGCAAAAGCCATCCTCCCAACTGATAATAGGAAAAGGAGACAGGTCCTAGCAAATGTAAAAGCAATAACCCGGCAAAAGATAGTGTTACACCCGGAAGTACCGGCAACACACATCCTGCCAATCCACCCAACAACATCAGGAAAGAAAGGATAATAACAAAAATCTCCATCATTAATCTGCTTATTCTGCTATTCGAAGTATTAGAGTCGTTGCACCCAACGTAATGATAGCACCTTCTTCGAGTCGCACCCGGTCTTTAGGGCCCAAGATTTCATTCATCAAAAAAGTACCGGTCACACTTTGGTTGTCACGCAACGTGTAATTCAGTTTCCCTTGCTTGTTACGTGCTACATGAATCACGCAGTGTTTCCGATCCATACTGGGGTCCGAAGTTTCAATCGCCACATCTACTTCCGTACCCTTATTTCTTCGGCCAATCACATTATCACCTTCTTTCAATGGATGTACCTGCTTGTACCCAAATACATTCTCAACCACAACCACACTACCAAAATCCTGAGCATTAGCCTGTTCGTCCAACACCTCTTCCTTACGAGTAGCTTTCAACTTTGTACGACCAATTCGGATACTGAACTGTTTCTTACAATGTTCACAGATAAAAACGAGTGATTGACCTTCCGTATATTTTGTTTCATCAAAGGTGATATAGTTATCACACTTGGGACAAAGAATTCTTTTCATGAAATCGTTTATTTAGAGCTAAGCATCCAGGCACTCTTAAAAACTTCCTGCCGCTTCAAATCGTTTATCTTCTGATAGGCAACCGCTTTATCCGAATAACTATACAAAGCAATCCGGAAACGTCCGCCACCCTCTACGACCTTCGCATCGGTATATCCCTGCTTTTGGAAGGTTTGCAACATTCGTTGAGCATCCGAAGAAGTAGGCAAACTGGCTACAATAATATGATAATTCTTTTTAGGTTGAACCGTTTTTTTCTCTGAAGCTTTAGCAGGAACAGCTTTAGCCTTGGATTCCTTTACCGTTGTTTTATTAGCCTCAACCTTTGCTTTCGGCTTTTCCGAATTCACCTTTTCTATTCTTTTCACCTCTGGCCGAACGGCTTCAACTTGCTTTGTGGCCGGTTGTACCTTTTCCACCCTTACAGCCACCGGTTTCAGGTTCTTCTTCTGAGGAAGTTCAACAACAGGTTGGCCCACCAATGTAGCCGCCATGGACTGAGAACGAATAGCATCAAACAAACAATCTGTTCCCAAAGACGCATAATTACCTTTATCCACATAGGTGTTTTCTACCGGAACAGATAAAATAAAGAAGAGAACAGCAGCTACAGCAACGGCTACTGCATTTCCCAACCAATGCGGATTCAAACGAATTTCCTTCTTTTCCTTCACTGGCAATGCAACCACTGGTGTCGGTTCGGCATTACTTTCCACTTCATCTGTTGTCACTTCAGTCAGTCTAGACATTCTGAAGCTATCCAGCCCATAAAGGGCAGGAGAGAGGATGCCATTTTCTTGCGAATGGAATTCATAAGCCCCCCGAATATTATAACGCAATTCACCCACACCGTGCAGTTCGACAGTTCCTTCTTTATAGAGAGTTTCTTTCAGTTCCTCTACTTTACCTGCAATCTTTCTGTTTGCATCCGGAAAATCGGTATGATAAGTTTCCATGTAGGATTGTGCCAACAACCCGTCATTCATGGTCAACTGAGGATTGAACCCAATCGTACGCATCGGAGGAAGAAAAATACCTTCATCTTCCACATAACGAGCCGGTTGATAGTGTGCAATGAACCCGCCAAGTTCGGGAACAACCACACAATCATTTTCCAACAACAAGATTTCAATATGTCTAGAAAGTTCAATCATAATGCAAAAATAAGATTTTTATTCCATTTCCCGACATTTTCCATCAACAAAATGAACACCAATGCCCGAAATGTTGTATTTTTGTATAACGTAATTGTTTCATTAAACAAGAAGAAGCCAATGAAAACAAAATGGATGTTAGGAATCATCTTGGGAGCAATGCTTTCAGCTTGTTCTTCAGTTTCGAATACGCAACCTGTATCCGAAAAGGAAGATACTACCGCCAAACAATTGCTTCAAGGCTTGTGGATGGACGATGTGACGTCCGACCCCATTTTCCGCATCCAGGGAGACACCATTTACTACACCGATGCCTCCATAGCACCTGTATCTTTCAAGGTCATCAAAGACTCACTGAAAACGTATGGTTCTCAAACCACCAGCTATCACATCAAGAAACAAAACGCCTATAGTTTCTGGATACAATCTACTTTAGGAGATATTCTTCAACTGAGAAAAGCAGAAACTGCTGCCGATTCTATCAACTTCGAACAGCCCGACGAACTTCATTCCACCGAATCTCAAGCAGTCATGATGAAGGACAAAGTGGTGTATTACAACCAGGTAAGATACCGAGGATATGCCTATATCAATCCATCCAGCATCAAAGTTTATCAACCCACCTTATCTGAAGAAGGTTTGGAAGTGGACAACATTTACTACGATAACATCATCCACATCTGTGTGTATGAAGGGAAAAACGAGTTATTTGCAAAAGACATCCGTAAGCAAGACTTTTCCGGCCTTATACCGGATGACTTCTGCCAACGAGCCATCTTATCCGATATGGACTTCGTAAATGTCAATGCTCGCGGATATCATTATCAGGCCACGCTATGCATCCCCAACGCCGCCTCCTGCTACCTGATAAACCTTTACGTATCCTTCAACGGAGAGATTACCTACGAATTGGCTGAATAAAGAGCTAGAGCCGTCAGAACATCACGAAATAGAAGAGTTTTTAGGATTTACGAGTATCTTTCCGACGGAAATTTCCACCCGACTTCTTTCCCTTGGCACCATATCTTTTCTTGCCTCTGGATGAGACTTTAGGAGCATATTCCGGGGCTTCTCCCAATTCTTCAGGCACAGGAATCTTATAAATACGCTTTTCCAGAAAATCTTCAATAGCCTTGAAAGAAGTCTGATCCTTTTCACTTACAAACGTAATGGCACACCCATCGTGGTTAGCACGGGCTGTACGGCCAATACGGTGTACATAGTCTTCACAATCATGTGGAACATCATAGTTGATGACCAGCCGAATGTCATCAATGTCAATACCACGGGATACGATGTCGGTCGCTACCAGAATATGGATACGTCCACTCTTGAATTCTCGCATAATCTGGTCACGCTGTGCTTGCTCCAAATCCGAATGCATTTCTCCCACATTCAGCTTCATTCGCATAAATGCCTGGGTTACTTCCTTCACCTTCAGTTTGGAAGACGCAAAAACGATGACGCGTTCCGGAGCCTGATCCTGAAAAAGAGATTGGATGATTCCCAATTTCTGGTTTTCGTAACAAACATAAGCCGTCTGGATAATTTTATCCGCCGGTTTGGATACAGCCAATTTCACCTCCACCGGTTCATGAAGAATTGTTTGTGCCAATTGCTGAATCTTGGTCGGCATGGTAGCCGAGAACATGATGGTCTGCCGTTTCTGGGGCAAGAACTTTACAATCTGCATAATGTCGTCGTAAAAGCCCATATCCAGCATACGGTCGGCCTCATCCAATATAAAAAACGAGACTTTCGACAAATCTACATATCCCAAGCTCAAATGACTGATCAATCGTCCGGGAGTTGCGATGACCACATCTGCTCCCAAAGTCAACCCACGCTTTTCCTGTTCAAAGCGTATTCCATCGTTTCCCCCATACACTGCTACACTCGAAGCAGGCATAAAATACGAAAATCCTTCCATCTGCTGGTCAATCTGCTGAGCCAGTTCGCGAGTAGGAGCCATCACAATGCAATTGATGGCATCCGCCGGATAAGTACCTTTATTCAACTGGTTCAGAATGGGCAACAGATAGGCTGCCGTCTTCCCCGTACCGGTCTGAGCCACACCTATTAAATCGTGTCCTTCCAAAATCACCGGGATGGTATGTTCCTGCACCGGTGTACACTCCACAAAATTCATGGCATCCAATGCCTGCAACACACTCTCATCCAGATTCAGTTCCGAAAATTTCATTTTATGTCAATCGTGTCTTTATCAATTTATAACTTACCCCGTTCTTCCAGGTACGAATCCTTGAATCCCAGGAAATACAATACACCATCCAATCCAATGGTATTGATGGACTGCTTGGCATTGGCTACCACCTTGGGCTTAGCATGGAAAGCAATTCCCAATCCGGCCAACGAAAGCATCGGCAAATCATTGGCTCCATCACCCACCGCAATGGTCTGGGCAATATCCACCTTCTCCACTTGAGCAATCAGTCTCAGCAATTCCGCCTTTCGTTTACCATCCACTACATCACCCAAATAACGTCCGGTCAGTTTCCCGTCAATAATTTCCAGTTCATTGGCATAGACATAATCTATACCGAACTTCTTCTGCAAATATTCGCCAAAATAGGTAAATCCACCCGACAAGATTGCAATCTTATAACCATAGCGTTTCAAGACAAACATCAATCTTTCCACACCTTCGGTGATAGGCAAAGTTTCGGCTATTTCTTTCATCACACTTTCGTCCAGTCCCTTCAGCAAGGCCACCCGTTGAGCAAAGCTTTCCTGGAAGTCTATTTCTCCACGCATGGCACTTTCTGTAATGGCACGCACTTGTTCGCCCACACCGGCACGCTCAGCCAATTCATCAATACATTCAGTCTGAATCAGCGTCGAATCCATATCAAAGCAAATCAAGCGTCGCATACGGCGGTACATATTGTCCCGCTGGAACGAAAAGTCCATCCCCAGCTCACTACTCAACTGCATCAGGCCCTTCTGCATCTCTTCACGGTCACGCGGAGTTCCTCGCACAGAAAACTCAATACAAGCACGTACATTCGATTTCTCCTCATCCAACGGTTGTCTACCAGTCAAACGCTTAATGGCATCAATATTCAATCCTTGTTCTGCCAAGATATGCGTCACAGCCGAAATCTGCTTGGCTGATAGCTTTCTTCCCAGCAAGGTCAGGATGTAACGGTCCTTTCCCTGACGGCTTACCCAATCCTCATACTCTTCCACCGTAATGGGATAGAAGCGGATGTTGATGCCCAAATCCGAAGCCTTGAACAACAATTCTTTCATAATGTTACCCGAATCCTTTTTCGGGCTCTTGAAGAGAATCCCCAACGAGAGGGTACTGTGAATATCTGCCTGACCAATATCCAAAATAGTCACATCATACTGTGAAAGTATTTCCGTCATCGAAGCCGTCAATCCCGGACGGTCCAAACCGGTTATGCGAATCAGAATCAATTCTGTACTTGTATCCATATCCTTAAACTTTGATAGAAAGTACAAAAATAAGGAATTTAATCCTGATTATTGCATCTTTTAAACATTCTTTTTAAGGGTATAAAAGTTCAATTTTATGTTAAACAACATATTTTTCTTCGTTTTTCTTTGGTAGTAAATCAAGAATTCCTTACCTTTGCACCAGTTTTCAAAGGTTAAACGTCTTGATATTCAAGACAAAGGTAATGTTCCGGGTAGGAAACACCTGTGAAAGGTCCCGGATAGTATTAACTAAAATCAAGTTACATGATTAAAAGTGTAAGCAGATTTTTTGTTGTAATGATAACAATTTCCTTCTTTTCCTTCTCTTTTGTAGGAAAAGATACACCGACAGAAGGTCTTACCATCGGAGACAGAGCTCCGGAATTCAAGATTTGCGGTGAAAAGCAGTTAATCGACTTAAAAGATTTAAGAGGCAAATATGTACTGCTTAGTTTTTGGGCCAGCTACGACGCCACTTCCAGAATGCAGAATGCCACATTGGATTATGCAGCCAAGAAAGCGGGGAATGTAGAGATGGTTTCGGTTTCTTTCGACGAATACAAGTCCATCTTCCATGAAACCATCAAAAAGGACCGGATAACCACTTCCAATTGCTTCGTTGAATTGGATGGAAACGATTCGGAAATATACAAGGCCTATCGCTTGAACAAAGGTTTCAAGAATTACCTACTCAACGAAAAGGGTGTAATTATCGCCAAGGACATTCAAGCTTCACAACTAGCCTCGTACATGAATTAATAAAAAGTGGGTGTATCTCAATACACCCACTTTTTTATTTTGGAGCCTTTCGGTACAGATAGACTGCAATAAAGGAATACAAGATATTAGGCATCCACACAGCCAATATCGGCGAAGTATTCCCGTTGATGGCAAACGTGGACGATACCGTCTGAAACAAGATATACGAGAAACTCAAGGCTAGTCCGATACCTAAATAGAGTCCCATACCTCCCTTTACCTTTCTCGACGAGAGGGAAGCCCCGATGACCGTCAGAATAAAGGCTGCAAACGACATGGCAATCCGCTGGTGATATTCGATTTCGAACTCTTTGATATTGGCAAAACCACGCTGTTTCTGCTTGCCGATATACTCATGGAGTTCACTGCTGGTCATGGTCTGCTGCTGTCCACGGGCAATCAAGAAATCCTGCGGCTCCATGCGAATGATGGAGTCCATGGAGGTACCCGTGGTAATGGTTTCACGCATGCCATCCATACTTCTGATCATGTAATCCTTGATGGACCATTTGTGTACGGCAGTTGTATCATATACAATTCTCCGGGCAGTCAGGTGCGATACCAGTTTCTTGTCGATAAACTTGTCCAACGAAAAGCGATACCCGGTTTTGTTGTAGTTCTCGTAACGCTCGATGTAAGCTATCACGCCACTGTCTACCTCCAGCTGCACATTCCGCACATATTGCAAGCTCTTCTTACCCTTGTATTTATTTTCAAAATCCAGACGTTTCACATTCCCTTTGGGAATTACATAGGCCCCTAAACCATAAGTCAGCACCGCAATGATGGCAGCCGAAATCATGTAAGGGCGTAACAAGCGTTTGAAACTCATCCCAGTCGACATCATCGCAATGATTTCGGAATTTTCCGCCATCTTCGACGTAAAGAAAATCACTGCAATGAACACAAACAGCGGACTGAACAAGTTCGAGAAATAAGGCACGAAGTTCATGTAATAATCAAAGACAATGGCTTCGACAGGAGCCTTGTTATTAATGAACTTGTCAATGTTCTCGTTGATATCAAACACCACCGCAATACTGATAATCAAAGCAATGGCAAAGAAATAGGTCCCCAAGAACTTCACAATGATATAACGGTCGATACGTCGTACCCACTTGTCCATTTCCCATTTCTTGAACAACTCGGCACAACGCCCTTTCATCGCAGCGTATCTATCTTTGATATGTTGAATTCCCTTCTTCATCCTGTTCATTATAATCGGGTAGACAAACGTTTCACCATCATTGGCTTCCAGGTCGAGAAATCACCGGCGATAATGTGCTTACGGGCTTCCTTGGCCAACCACAGATAGAAAGCCAGGTTGTGAATACTGGCAATCTGCAAGGCCAACAATTCCTGAGCATGGAACAGATGACGCAAATAAGCCCGGCTATACATCGTATCCACATACGAAGCTCCATCTTCCTCGATAGGAGAGAAGTCGTACTCCCACTTCTTGTTACGCATATTCATGATACCGTTCTTCGTAAACAACATCCCGTTACGCCCATTTCGGGTAGGCATCACACAGTCAAACATATCCACCCCGCGTTCAATACCTTCCAGAATATTCACCGGCGTACCTACACCCATCAAATAACGGGGTTTGTCCTTCGGCAGGATTTCGTTCACCACCTCAATCATTTCATACATCTTCTCTGCCGGTTCACCTACTGCCAAGCCACCGATGGCATTCCCTTCAGCTCCTTTCGAAGCGATAAACTCAGCCGATTGTCTCCGCAAGTCCGGATACACACATCCCTGCACAATAGGGAACAACGACTGATGATAGCCGTATTTCGGTTCTGTTTCGTTAAAACGCTTCAGGCAACGGTCCAACCAGCGATGGGTCAGTTGCATGGACTTCTTCGCATATTCATAATCGGCCGTGCCGGGTGTACATTCATCGAAAGCCATCATGATGTCCGCTCCGATGGTCCGCTCAATATCCATCACCCGTTCAGGAGTAAACAGATGCTTCGATCCATCGATGTGCGAACGGAATTCCACCCCTTCTTCCCGCATCTTGCGGATTCCGGACAACGAAAACACCTGAAATCCACCGCTATCGGTCAGCATCGGTCGGTCAAACCCATTGAATTTATGCAATCCACCGGCTTGTTCAATCACATCCAGTCCCGGACGCAAATACAAATGATACGTATTTCCCAAAATAATCTGTGCCTGGATATCCTCTTTTAGTTCATGCAGATGCACTCCCTTCACGGTACCCAGTGTTCCCACCGGCATGAAAATAGGCGTTTCTATCTGTCCATGATCGGTAGTAATCAATCCCGCACGTGCATTCGTCTTCGGGTCGGTATATTGCAATTCAAATGTCATGATTCCTTCTTTTCTTCTTTCTTCTGTTGTTCCGCACAAAAATCTATCGCCCCGTTCACCTTTTCATCGGTCAACGCCAAGGCAAACACTTCCTTGATATCTTTCACATAATGGAAAGTCAGTCCCTTCAAGTATTCCGGTTGGATCTCTTCAATGTCTTTCCGGTTTTCCTGACAGAGAATGATTTCCTTGATACCTGCACGCTTGGCAGCCAGAATCTTTTCCTTGATACCGCCTACAGGCAACACCTTGCCCCGAAGGGTGATTTCGCCGGTCATCGCCAAGTTTGGTTTCACCTTGCGTTGAGTCAAAGCCGATGCCAAAGCTGTTGCCATGGTAATACCGGCCGACGGGCCATCCTTAGGAATGGCTCCTTCAGGGACGTGGATATGAATGTTCCAATGGTCGAACAAGTCTTCCGACAAATCCAACAGACATTGATGAGCCTTGATGTATTCCAAGGCCAACATGGCCGACTCCTTCATCACATCGCCCAGGTTACCGGTCAGTGTCAACCGACCACCTTTACCCTTGCTCAAGCTGGTTTCCACAAACAAAATCTCGCCTCCCACAGCCGTCCAGGCCAAACCTGTCACCACACCGGCATATTCATTGCCCTGATACTTGTCACGCGAGTATTCCGGCACACCCAGATAATTGCGTACATCGGCCGGCTTGATGTCATGTACCCGTTCTTCTCCATCACGGGCAAACGCCAAGGCAATCTTACGCATCACCTTATTGATTTTCTTTTCCAACTCGCGGACACCGCTCTCACGGGTATAGTTTTCCACGATGTATTCAATGGCTGCCTTGGAGAACTTCACAAACTCCTTCTTCAACCCGTTGTTTTCCAATTCCTTCGGAATCAAGTGTCGACGGGCAATCTCAACCTTTTCTTCGGTAATGTATCCGCTCACTTCAATCAACTCCATACGGTCGAGCAGGGCAGGAGGGATGGTTCCCAGATTATTGGCCGTAGCAATGAACATCACCTTCGACAAGTCGTAATCCACATCCAGATAGTTGTCGTGGAACGAATGGTTCTGTTCAGGGTCCAACACTTCCAGCATGGCCGAACTTGGGTCTCCACGATGGTCACTACCCAACTTATCTATTTCGTCCAGGATAATCACCGGATTCGAAGCTTCCGCCTTAATCAGACTCTTGATGATACGTCCAGGCATGGCACCGATGTAAGTCTTCCGATGACCGCGTATTTCCGCTTCATCGTGTACACCTCCCAACGACATCCGCACATATTTACGTTTCAAAGCCGATGCAATGGAACGTCCCAACGAGGTTTTACCCACTCCCGGAGGACCATACAGACAGATAATCGGCGATTTCATATCATCCTTCAGCTTCAACACAGCCAGATGTTCCAGAATACGTTCCTTGACCTTTTCCAGTCCATAATGATCCTTGTTCAAAGTCTTTTCAGCATTGGGTATGCTCAGGTTATCGGCAGTATACACTCCCCAAGGCAAAGCCAGCATGGTCTGCAGATAAGTCAACTGCACACTATAGTCGGGCGATTGCGGATTGATGCGTTCCAATTTAGTGACTTCCTTTTCAAAGACATCCGCCACTTCCTTGCTCCAGTCCTTGGCAGCTCCTTTGGCACGCAGTTCTTCCATTTCGCTTTCTTGACCACCGCCTAATTCATCCTGAATGTTCTTGATTTGCTGCTGCAAGAAATATTCCCTCTGTTGGCGGTCTATATCCTCCCGGGTACGCAATTGAATGGTCTGTTTGATATCGGCCAATCGCACCTCCCGGTTCAACACCTGAATCAACCGGTACATTCGGTCCTTCAGGTTGTCGCACTTCAGCATCTGAATCTTTTCATCAATCGGCAACAAGAAATTGGAACAGATAAAGTTCACCAAAATGCTTCCGTTATCCAGGTTCTTAATGGCAAAAGCCGTATCCGGAGCCATCCGGTCCGATACCTCCACATATTTGTTGGCCAACTCTTTACAAGTTTCCATCAAGGCCTTGAATTCATCCGTGCTTTCATCATCCGGTTCTTCCGACAGCACCGTAACCATACCCTTCAGATACGGACGGGTACGGGTCACACTCTCCAATCTCACTTTCGGACCGTTGGACTGCATGATGGCAGTGGTATTTCCACCCGGCATTTCAAACACACGGAGAATCTTGGCAACAACCCCCACATGATACAAATCCTTGTAACCCGGGTCGTCTACCTCCGCACTTTTCTGGCACACCAACACAATCGGCTGATGCTTCTTGTATGCCGCATTCACCAACTTCAGCGTACTGGGTCTACCTATCGTTACCGGCATCACTACATACGGAAACATCACCAGGTTCCGCAGAGGCATTACCGGCATTTCCTTGTCCAATTCCAAAAATTGAAGGTTTTCCGGCTCAACCGGAATTTCCGTCAACATTGCTATTTCATGATTATTCGAGTCCATAAAAATTCATTTAAAAACCGTTTACACAAACGGGGTTGCAAATTTAATCATTCCTTCTTTAATAAGAAAAAAACGAGCCGTACAAAACGACAACGAACGTCAAATTATTCTAATAAACACAGAGATTTAAGGATTAATCACTACTTTTGTCACATCCTAACTCATAACTCATAACTCATAACTCATAACTCAAAACTCATAACTCATAACTCATAATTCATAACTCATAATTCATAACTCATAACTCAAAAAAATGCCGAACCCCTATTTCCAATTCAAGAGATTTACCGTATACCACGACCGATGTGCCATGAAAGTAGGTACCGATGGAGTACTGCTGGGAGCATGGACGGACGTTTCTTCCTCGCAACAAATATTGGACATCGGCACCGGAACCGGACTCATCGCCTTGATGTTGGCACAACGCAACGTCACCGCACACATCACAGCGATCGACATCGATGAAGCAGCAGTAGAACAAGCCAAAGAGAACATCGCTGCCTCGCCTTGGAAAAATCGGATAGAAGTAAGACAGCAGGATGTTTGTAACTTTTCAAGCAACCGGCTTTTCGATACCATTGTCTCCAATCCACCTTACTTTAACCAATCTTTAAAAGGACCTGACAGCCAACGAAATACCGCCAGACACACAGATTCGTTGGATAGCAGTGATTTATTTAAAAAAGTAGCTGAGATCCTCCATCCAGAAGGTCGTTTTTCCATCATCATTCCATCCGATCAAACCGACGAAATCATCCGAATTGCAGCCACATATGGTCTGCATCCATCTCGCCAAACGGACGTCATCACCCGCCCGGGACTTCCACCCAAACGGGCCTTGCTGGCATTCCAAAAAGCAGAAGAAATTTGTTTCAAAGACGAATTGGTCATCGAACTGGAGCGGCACGTATACAGCGAAGATTACATCGCCCTTACCCGCGATTTTTACTTGAAAATGTAGTCACTAGTCACTTTTCTTCGAGAGCTTCCGCAACAACGTATGGTTCAACTCGAACAAATGACTTTGGCGTTTGGCCAACAATTCTTCTCCTTTCAGGTGTAGACCGGTGAAATAATGCGTAATCTGTTGCAAGAAAGTAGGAGTCTCTTCCTTTACCTTGGGAGTGTCATCCGATGCAATCACATGCAATCCTTGCGGTACAATTTCCACTTCCAGCTCCTTCCCAGCCATCAGTGGGTCCCCATCAAAGTGCAACACGCCATCGCTTTGGCGATGAATCTTGATTTTCTTGGCTCGCATGGTCTTGATACGGTTGTTCTGATCGATAGTCTTGTTGAATAGCTGGAACGACAAGCTCGGCACATCCAGCACCGTAAACGGTTCCATGATGGTAATATCCATCAAGCCATCCGTCAACGAAGCCTGTGGGGTTATATATGCATTGTTTCCATACTGCGATGCATTGCCACAAGCTATCAGGAATGCCTTATATTTCACCGTACCTTCATCGTTTTCAATCTCATAAGTTTCCGGCTGATAGTTCAAACTCTCATGAAGCGTATTTTCCAGATAGGTGAGGAGCCCCCGTTTCCCGGAGTCGGCAAACTTCAGGCTGACAAAGGCATCAAAACCCACGCCACAAGTACAGAAGAAAGGAATGTTATTGATTTTCCCGTAATCAATCGTCAATTGATACCCCTTGTTTATCAAATCAATCGCTGCTTTAGGATCCATCGGAATACGTAAGTGGCGTGCCAATCCATTTCCCGAACCACAAGGAATGATACCCAATACAGTTTGGGAGTGTACCAGCGAACGGGCTATTTCGTTCACGGTTCCATCGCCACCAATGGCTACCACCACATTCACACCATCGCGTGCGGCAGCTGCAGCCAGTTGGGTAGCATGGCCGGCATATTCCGTATTTACAATCGAATAATCATAGACTGCCCGGTCAATCCGTTCATCAATCCATTTCAAGATGGCCTTTTTCCCTTGCGTCCCCGATTTCGGGTTCACGATAAAAACAATGCTTTTCTTTTCGGTCATACTTTAATTATTGGGTTGTATCAATCAGGATACAAAGTTAAGTATATTTTAGTCATAAACATTCAAAAAGGGCAAAGTTTTCAAGGTTTCAATATTTTTTTTATAAAATAGACTCGTGATAGTTTCTTTTTTAGTATATTTGCACACAATTTGAAAAACTGTGTAAATCATTGATTGATTTACGTCTATTTACACCTTATTAAATATGGGTTTATTACAAGAAAAATTCAGCAAGTACAGAATTCCACAGCAATATATGGCTATGGGTGTCTATCCTTACTTCCGCGAGATTGACAGTGCACAGGATACTGAAGTAATGATGGACGGAAAAAAAGTGTTGATGTTCGGTTCCAATTCATATATGGGCTTGACATACGACAAGCGTATCGTGGAAGCAGCCATCGAAGCTACTCGCAAATACGGTACCGGATGTGCAGGATCCCGTTTCTTGAACGGTACACTCGACCTCCACATTCAATTGGAAAAAGAATTGGCCGCTTTTTTAGGTAAAGAAGACTGCCTCGTGTTCACCACCGGTTTTACCGTAAACGAAGGTGTCATCCCAACTTTGGTAGACCGCAAGGACTACATCATCTGCGATGACCGCGACCACGCATCCATCGTAGACGGACGCCGTCTTTCTTTCGCTACCCAACTGAAGTATAAGCACAACGACATGGCAGCCCTCGAAAAGGAACTCCAGAAGTGTAACCCGGAATCAGTGAAGCTGATTATTGTCGATGGGGTATTCTCCATGGAAGGCGATTTGGCTCCATTGCCCGAAATCGTGAAGTTGAAAGAGAAGTACAACGCCAGCATCATGGTGGACGAAGCACACGGTATGGGTGTATTTGGTCATCAGGGACGCGGTGTCTGCAACCATTTCGGCGTAACCGATCAGGTAGATGTAATCATGGGTACATTTTCGAAGTCGTTCGCATCGTTGGGTGGATTCGTAGCAGCTGATAGCGACACCATCAACTGGGTTCGCCACACTTGCCGCTCATACATCTTCCAGGCTTCCAGCACTCCGGCCTCTACCGCTGCTGCATTGAAAGCACTGCACATCTTCCAGGAAGAACCCGAACGTCAAGAAAACTTGTGGAAGATTACCAACTATGCTTTGGAAAGCTTCCGTCAAGCCGGCTTCGAAATCGGTGAGACCGAAAGTCCAATCATTCCGCTTTACGTTCGCGACACCGAAAAAACCTTCTTGTCTACCAAGATGGCATTCGACGAAGGCGTGTTCATCAATCCGGTTATTCCACCGGCATGTGCTCCACAAGACACTTTGCTCCGTTTTGCTTTGATGGCTACACACACCAAAGAACAAGTAGACCGAGCTGTAGATAAACTCACCAAGATCTTCAAGAATCTGGAAATCATCAAGTAAAAAAAGAAGGTGTACATTTATTGAGTACACCTTCTTTTTTCGTATCATTCTGAGCATTGCTCAGGATGTCACTATAACAATCGCACCAATAATAAACAACAATGCCTAATTAACAAATATAGCAATTTTTCAAACAAAAAAAAGGAATCAGAAAATTCTGATTCCTTTTTTGTCGGGGTAGCGGGATTCGAACCCACGACCCCCTGCTCCCAAAGCAGGTGCGCTAACCGGACTGCGCTACACCCCGAATCACTTCTTGAGGTCTTTTCCTCAAAAGCGATGCAAAGATACACATCTTTTTTGAATTCACAAACTTTTCTCGCATTTTTTTGCTTCTGCTAATAAATAACCCACTTCACATCCTGCATCCGTAAGGAATTCTTCATTCATCATTCTTCATTCTTCATTAAAAAAACACTTTTCTCTTTGCTATCATCAACTAAGTTTGTACTTTTGCTGAATTAGATTGAACCTTTATAAAAAACAAACTATGGAAACTAAAAATTTAACTGGTACTCGCGTTGAAAGCGACCTGATTGGTGCACGCGAACTCCCCAACAGTGCCTTGTACGGTGTACAGACACTTCGTGGTATTGAAAACTTCCCTATCAGCAAATTCCATCTGTCAGATTACCCACGCTTCATTTACGGCTTGGCTGTTACCAAAATGGCTGCAGCTCGTGCCAACCACGCACTCGGTCTCTTGACCGACGCTCAAGCTCAGGCTATCGAACAAGCTTGCCAGGAAATCATGGACGGTCAGCACCACGAACATTTCCCGGTGGATATGATTCAGGGTGGGGCAGGTACTACCACTAACATGAACGCCAACGAAGTCATCGCCAACCGTGCCCTCGAAATCATGGGCCACCAACGCGGTGAATACCAATACTGCTCACCTAATGACCATGTAAACTGCTCACAGTCTACCAACGATGCATACCCAACCGCTATCCACGTAGGTTTGTACTACAAGCACTTAAGCTTCATCCCACACTTGAACGAACTCATCGCCTCGTTCCGCAAGAAAGGGAAAGAATTTGCCCACATCATCAAGATGGGTCGTACCCAGTTGCAGGATGCCGTTCCTATGACTTTGGGACAAACCTTCAACGGCTTCGCCAGCATCCTTCAGGACGAAGTGAAGCACTTGGAAGAAGCCGCTGCCGACTTCTTGACCATAAACATGGGTGCAACCGCCATCGGTACCGGTATCTGTGCCGAACCGGGCTATGCTGAAAAGTGCGTACAAGCCATGTGCGACATCACCGGTTTGGACTTCCAGCTCTCGGGCGACTTGGTAGGTGCTACTTCCGATACATCTTGCATGGTAGGTTATTCATCAGCACTTCGCCGTGTAGCCGTAAAGGTGAATAAGATTTGTAACGACTTGCGTTTGTTGGGTTGCGGTCCGCGTTGTGGTTTGACCGAATTCAACCTCCCAGCCATGCAACCGGGTTCTTCCATCATGCCGGGTAAGGTCAATCCGGTTATTCCAGAAGTAATGAACCAGATTTGCTACAAGGTAATGGGTAACGACCTCTGTGTTACCATGGCCGGCGATGCTGCCCAAATGGAACTCAACGCTATGGAACCGGTGATGGCACAATGCTGCTTCGAATCGGTAGACTTGATGATTCACGGCTTCGACACCCTCCGTACCCGTTGTGTGGACGGCATCACAGCCAACGAAGAAAAGTGCCGCAACGAAGTACACAACAGTATCGGCGTGGTAACAGCCTTGAATCCGGTTATCGGTTACAAGAACTCGACTAAGATTGCGAAGGAAGCCCTCGAAACCGGCCGTAGCGTTTACGACCTCGTGCTCGAACACGGCATCCTCACCAAGGAAGATTTGGATACCATCCTCAGTCCGGTAAACATGATCAAACCGGTAAAATTGGATATCAAGCCGATGAAATAAGATTTATAAAAAAGGTTGCTTCTACTTGGTGGGTGCAACCTTTTTTCGTTTTTGAGGTAAATCTCGAGGATACTCTACACTCGCAGTGAAAAATATTGAAGTAAACTTCTTATTTCTCGCTCGTTTATTCGTATATTTGCACCAATTAAAATATAAATTAGAAAGATTATGTTCAGAAGTCATACTTGCGGCGAGCTGAGACTAGCCGATGCAGGAAAGAACGTGACACTGGCCGGATGGGTGCAGCGTACACGCAAAATGGGGGGAATGACCTTTGTGGACCTCCGCGACCGTTATGGGATTACTCAATTGGTGTTCAACACAGATGTGAATGCGGAATTGTGTGAACAGGCTAACCACCTGGGACGTGAGTTCGTGATTCAGGTGACTGGTACTGTGAACGAACGTTCGAACAAAAACAAGAATATCCCAACCGGGGAAATTGAAATCATCGCTCAAGAACTGAACGTGCTGAACAGTGCGTTGACACCTCCGTTTACCATCGAGGATAATAGTGATGGTGGTGATGATATCCGCATGAAGTACCGTTACCTGGACTTGCGTCGTAACCCGGTGCGTGCGAACCTGGAATTGCGTCATCGCATGACCATGGAGGTGCGTCGCTACTTGGATAGCAAGGGGTTCCTGGAAATTGAAACTCCAATGATGGTAGGCTCTACTCCGGAAGGTGCACGCGACTTTGTGGTGCCTAGCCGTATGAATCCGGGACAGTTCTATGCTTTGCCTCAATCGCCTCAGACTTTGAAGCAGTTGTTGATGGTATCGGGTATGGACCGTTACTTCCAGATTGTGAAGTGTTTCCGCGATGAGGACTTGCGTGCTGACCGTCAGCCTGAGTTTACTCAGATTGACTGCGAAATGAGTTTCGTAGAACAAGAAGATGTAATCAGCTTGTTCGAAGGGATGGCTAAGCACTTGTTCAAGGAATTGCGTGGAGTGGAATTGACAGAACCATTCATCCGTATGCCTTGGGCGGATGCCATGAAGTATTATGGTAGCGACAAGCCGGATATCCGCTTCGGCATGAAGTTTGTGGAGTTGATGGACATTATGAAGGGGCATGGTTTCCCGGTATTCGACAATGCGGCTTATGTAGGTGGTATCTGTGCAGAAGGGGCTGCAACTTATACCCGCAAGCAATTGGATCAGTTGACAGACTATGTGAAGCGTCCACAAATCGGTGCAAAGGGTATGGTATATGCTCGTGTAGAAGCCGATGGCAACGTGAAGTCGAGTGTAGACAAATTCTATACACAGGAAGTGTTGCAGCAGATGAAGGAAGCATTCGGTGCCAAGCCGGGTGACTTGATCCTAATCTTGAGCGGTGATGATGCCATGAAGACTCGCAAACAGCTTTGCGAATTGCGTTTGGAAGTGGGTCGCCAATTGGGTCTCCGCGACAAGAACCAGTTTGCTTGTCTGTGGGTGGTAGATTTCCCAATGTTTGAATGGAGCGAAGAAGAAGGTCGCTTGATGGCTATGCACCATCCGTTCACTCATCCGAAAGATGAAGATATTCCTTTGTTGGATACTGACCCGGCTGCTGTACGTGCCGATGCTTACGACATGGTAATCAATGGAGTAGAAGTAGGTGGTGGTTCCATCCGTATCCACGATGCCCAGTTGCAGGCCAAGATGTTTGAAATCCTGGGATTCACTCCGGAAAAGGCTCAGGAACAGTTCGGTTTCTTGATGAATGCATTCAAGTATGGTGCTCCTCCTCATGGTGGATTGGCTTATGGTTTGGACCGTTGGGTATCGCTCTTCGCTGGTTTGGATAGTATCCGTGACTGTATTGCTTTCCCGAAGAACAACAGCGGACGTGACGTGATGTTGGATGCTCCGGCTGCTCTCGACCAGAAGCAATTGGATGAATTGCAATTAGCATTGAACTTATCAGAAGAATAAAAAATAAAAGGAGTTTCAAAAATTGAAACTCCTTTTTTGTTGACTACCAGGTGGTTCCCTGGATAACGAAACTTTCGTCGTAAGGAACCAAATGACCGGTCATCGTCATATTGTTGTTGTTGAAGTTGGGGGTAATAGTAGCTGATGCCTGGTTGGTACCGGCAGTTACTGTGATAAAGATGGTAGCAGACACGGCAATACCTTGAATATTAAAGCTATAATAGAGATTGCCGTCTTTGTCTTCTGTAAATTTAGGAGTACCGATGCTACCTTCTACTGTCACACCACCCAATCCGTTAGGACCAGGATTGGCTGAGAAGTTGCTGAATGCGGTTTGCAAGACACCGTTGTTCTCGTTCACTTCGATGTAGTTGGTGCTACTGGATACATAACGGGTGAGTCCGCTAGGGAATCCCACAAAATCGGCTTCCAAGACAAAAGAACCGGCTTTGATGGCTTCGATAGCCTTGAGATAGGCTACAGAATCTTGCTGAGCTTCGAGGGCTTCACGTTCGGCACGTTCTTTTCTTAATGCTTCACGACGGGCGGCACGATCTTCCTTACTGATTTGTGCATGAGTTGTCACTGTGAAGCATAGCAACAACAGTGCCACGATAGATAATACTTTCTTCATAATTAAGCTGTTTAGTTAAATCGGTTTGTTTCAAATCAACTAGCTAAACAGCCTATCGAAAGGAATTGTTTCTGGATTTACCTTTATTAACTAAGGATATTTATGATGACAAATTCTATTTAGCGGCCTTCGCGTTTCAACCGGGAGGCTGGCATCGGAGAGGGTTCCTGCACGGGATGAACCTCGGTTGTCTTTTTTTCCTTGCGTTTCTTGAACACCCACTGGAAGAGTTCATTCCAACGGTTGAAGTCTTTCTTGTAGATGAAGCCAATGCCCTGTGTAGTCAATGTGGCCTTGGTGAAGTATCGGTCGTTTGTTTGGTTATAGCCACGCAAGCGGAAATCGCCATTCTTGGTCAGGAGCCAGATGGCTTCGAAGTCGCCCACAAAGTTCGTGTTGGCCATGACGTTTTCTCGATACCCGAAATTACCATTGATGAGCAGGCGATTGTTGAGCAAACGGGCAGACAGCATGGCTTCTGCTTCGACATTGCTCCATCCTTGCTGACCGGTACTGAGGTTGGCACCAATGTTCCAATTCTTGTTTTCCATGACTTGCGAAAGCATGTTGTTGAGCTGACCGGAAAGGGTGCTGAATGCCAAGGAACTGGTGGTATTGGAAGATTGATTGGCATTGTTGGCGTAATCGTAGGTATAGAATTTGCCAAGACCCAAGAGGTAGATGATTTGGGTGTTCATCTGCTCTTCGGTGCTGGTAACACTCCGCACAAGTTCACGGTCTTCTTCGCTCACCATCGGGAGTTCCAAATCGAACTTAATATCAGGACTGGCCAAGCTTCCGGTAAGGTTCATGATACAATTTACCTTGACGGTACTCTGACTCAGGGTAGCATCAGGAGAGAGGTCGCTCAACGAAGCAGAGTTGACGGTATATACCGCCTTTACATCAAGGTTGGCCTGGTAAGGATCGCCGGTAAAGGTAACGGTACTTCCCGACTGGAGGGTAAAATCCTTGCGGATAACTTCCTGCATACTAAGCTTGTACAGACCTTGCTCGATGTTGTAATCGCCAAACATCTGGAAATCACCTTTATTATAGAAGTTCACCTGGAAGTTACCATTGCCTCGAGCAGTGATGTTGTCACCGGCTACAGGATCCATTACCACCTTCATGCTGGCATCGGGAGTGGCCTCGATCTGCATGTTGATTCTTAAATCCATTTCCGGGCCTTCGTCTTCTTTCTTCTTTTGAGCATCGGTGTAGTGATAGAACTCGGTCTTCACGCTATCCTGAATACGCTTCGGAGTCTTATCTACAAAGGTAATAAACTGATTGCTAGTAGCTTCGGCTGTAAGACCGGTCACATAGGTAAAGGTGGTATTCCGACCGGTTGTGAGGCGTGCATCCACGTTCATGGCATTGTTTCCACCATCGAGGTGTACCAACCCATTACCATAAACCTTGCCGTAGAAGAGCAAGTCGCCCGGGTCGTTGGTGTCGTACATCAACAAGTTATTGCCCTGAATATCGAAGTTATACATCAGGTTTTTCAAGTGATTATGATGCAAATAACCATTGGCTACGCCGGAATTTCCTTCGCGATCGTAAATGCGGACATTTTCGAAGGCAAATTCTCCCGGACGGATATGCAAGGAGTCGTTACGCACTTGCAAATAGGTGTTGAGCACATCGACCTTGGCATCAATCATGGCACGGACACGGCCTTCCAAATCGAGGGTCTTGAACGAGCCAAACAAACGGACATTGCCATTGACACGACCATTCAACTCGCTAAAGATGCCTTCCAGATAAGGGTCGAGCAAACCGATGTTGGTACTATCGGCTTCAATCATCAGGTCTAGTCCCTTGAGCTTGGGCGATACATAACCAGTGACATGAGTAGCTGAAAGGTTCTCTTCCTCGATTTGAGCATCCAGGCGTATGCCACCCAATTCGGCATCCCACACACCCTTGATATCGGCTTCGCCCATCAATCCCTTGTTAACAGCAAAACGATGCACATGGAGGCGAGTATGCATGGAGAGGTCGCTCAAAATGCTCTTGAGGTGCACCTTGCCCGTTGCCAAACCTCCAAACTCCACATCGTCGAAGCGAACAATGTCGAGCACATATTTCACATCGATGTTCTTGAGGTCGACCAAGCATGAATCGTTTTCGCCCTTGGCTATCTTGCCATCGATACGCAGATGCTGGTCGGGGCGTTCGACCAAGAAGTTATCGACAAACACCCGGCCAGAATCAACAGCTACATGCGATGAGCGGATGTTCCACACCGTATCGTTCAGCACAATCTTGGTAGGCAAAATCTCGATATCGGCCTGTAGGATAGGAGAGCGGCCTTTGGTTTTGTAGAAACTGGTAACAGTAGAAAGCTGGCCACCATAGGTCACATCGGTATTGTTCCCCCAATTCAAGACTGTTTGCATGCGGTCTTGCTCGGCTTTCATGTCGACCGACAAGTTGAGCATGGCACCACTTCCCATCAACATGCTGGTGCGAGCCTGACAATTGAATTTATCGGAAGGATTCTCGAACAACAAGGAGGCCGATTCGTACAAGGTTCCATTGTAAGTGATGCGTGGAAAGGAGCCTTCCAAGCGTAATTGCTCGTCCTTGTCGTTGACATATCCGGCCAGCGATGCAGGCATGTGCACCTCAACCGGGATGAAGAACAGTTTCTTGAAGATTTCAGTATCCTTCACCTGTACATCGAAGTGGAAATTGTTTTGCGATACAGGCAATCCTTCACGCAAGGTGATGAGCGAAGGGATGTAGCGTTGCATGGTGCGGATGATGCTGGCAGGCACAGTAGGATAGGAGTAGTCGCCACGAACCATAGCTGTCAGGAATGGCGATTGCACCCGAAGCTCCTTTTGCCCCTTGACTACGCCCGAGGTAATCAGCAAGCTATCCAAGCGATAGCCATTTCCCTCTGGGGCATTCAAGACGAGTTCGTCCAGGTAGATGCGTCCGTTCATATCGTCGATGGAGCTTCCGGTAAAGTCGGCCATGAGGTCGAGAGAGATGTCCGAGTCAACATACTTATCGGACAAGTTCAGCTCGTTAGGGCGGAGGTTCTTGACAGAAGCCTGCAGATTGAAATCGGACACGGAATGAGCCACATTGAATGTGCCATCCACCCGCACTTGCCCGTTAGGGTCGTCCAAAGCCAACTGACCATTGAAGCCTCCATTCTTGTACACCCCGTCCAAACTGATGTTTTCATAGCGATAGTTGCTAAAATCCAACGAATGGATGATACCTTTAATATATGATTCGGGATATTTATTCTGATCCTTGTAAGCGAATCCATTCAGATTGATTTCGAAATTGGCCTTGCCAAACTTCTTTTCATCCTTTAACAACAGGCCCAAATTCAAGTCCTCGCTCTTCAAACCTCCCGAGTAGGTGCGGTTATACGCCTCGTCGCTATTGATAAACATGTCGGCATCCAGCACTCCGGCACCTGTACGAATCTGTCCATCGAACTTCATTTCACGCAAATATCCTCCCAACTGAGCCTGCAAACGTACAAAGCCCAATTGTCGCAAGATGGAAGGTACACTTCCTGTCAGGTTGTTCATGAAATATTGGATACCCTCGGGGGTGACATGGAAGGTGTTCAGTTTGCTGTCGAGAAACATGTCACGACCGGCATCCCAATTATACACCATGGCCTCGGCATTGAGTCGCAGATGGCCTTTATCCAACAAAGAGATGACGGGACATTCCAAATCCTTGCCTTTTCCTTTGAACTCCAAAGCCAAGTTCATCGGTTGATTCAATCCCTTTAAAATAGGTAGGAAAGGAGCAAAGTCGGTAGGATAAAGATTGGCATTGAGCTTGCCCTGATACACCACATCGTCCATCATCTTAGGCAAGGATGATAAGCTATCGTAACGAACCTCAATACTATCCAAGCTTAAAGTAGTATTTGAGAGTTCAAGCTTAAAATCATTAAGATTCAGCTTGTTATTATTTGCAATGGTACGCAAGGAAAGTTTCTTCAATCCAAAGCCTGACTGCTCTTCGAAACTCAGTCGACGCACAATGGCATGCAAGGAATCGTTCTTTAAGG
>JAFQNW010000132.1 GCA_017420875.1 Bacteroidaceae bacterium | reverse complement strand
TTTGATGGAAGGACGTTGTACGGAGATTCCAACTATATAAGATGAACTGGCCAAGAATGGCTCGCCAAAGGCATCTATTGAGACAGATGAGGACAGAAGTTACTTCCTCATGTATATTCCAGTGCATGAAGGATGTGGAAATGTAGTAACTTTGAAGGAAAAAATGGAGGATTTGCATAAAGATTACACAAAGATTGCCCAAAGATTACCCAAAGGTTACCCAAAGATTACCCAAAGTACTTTGGAGTTAATCATACAAAATCCGAATATTACCATCAAAGAATTAAGTGAGACCTTAGGCTTGTCTGAAAAAACAATTAAAAATAGATTGGCATTACTTAAAAAGGAAGGTATTATTGTTCGTGTAGGTAGTAAGACGTCCGGATATTGGGAGGTTGTTGGCTATGTGGAAGAATGATGTTTAGGACTAAATTTGTGCAGTTGTCAACTGCACAATTGGAACGATAGTTAAACCAGTCGGAATTTCCGACAAGTTCATTTAACCAAAAGAAAATATGGTTGTTTGTTATTTCCGAACAACCACTCAATACGAGGGGTATATTTGTGCAATTGAGAATTGCACAAATAGAAGAGATGATAGATTATCCCAATCTTACCCTAATGCGTATACACAACAAAAAAAGGCTGCAAGCTCAAAACTTGCAGCCTTTAAATATAATAAGGTAAAGATTACTTCAACAATTCAGCCAACTTTTCCTTGATGGCAGCACCGCGGAGGTTGCGTGCGATGATGGTACCATCTTGTGCAATCAATACGGTTGCAGGAATGGAGTTTACACCATAAAGGGCAGCACCTTCACATTGCCAACCTTTCACGTCGGACATGTGCTCCCAAGTCATACCCATGTCTTTGATGGCCTTCTTCCAAGCATCTGCGTTGTTGTCCAAAGATACACCTACAATCCCGAAGCCCTTCTTGTTGTATTCGTTGTAAGCAGCAATTACGTTAGGCATTTCTGCACGGCAAGGACCACACCAGCTTGCCCAGAAGTCAACCAAAGTATACTTGTTCTTGGCGATGATGTCTGACAACTTCACCGGATTGCCTTCAGGACTTGGCAAAGTGAAGTCGGTGAACTTCTGACCTACGGCAGTCTTGGCCAATACGTCAATGCGTTTCAACAAGTTGGCAATCTTTTCGTTGCTTTGGTATTTTGCAGGAACCTTAGCTGCCAAAGCTTGGAGTTGGGCCAAATCCATGCTGTATTGATTGCTTGGCCAAAGGTGGATACCTACCGGATTGGTGATGTTGGCATCGATGGTATTGAATGTAATGGTGTTCAATTTGGCATCCAATTCATCGTATTGCTTTTCCAATTCAGCTTCCTGTTCTTCTGTCAAGCCTTCTTCCTTGCTCTTTTCGTACAAAGCTCTCATTTCCTTGTTCAAGGCACTGGTTGCTGTCTTGTAGGCCTGATAGATGTCGTTGTTCGGAGTACCGGCGATGGTGCTTTCTTCGCCCAATACTACATTGATGTTACCGTTTTCAAGGAAGAAATCGGTCATGATTCGCTTTCCTTCTGCAGGAATATAGGTGATGTAGCGGTTTACGGCTGCATCTTGACGGCCTTCGAATGTGAAAGCTCCGTTTGCAACTACTGCTGAATCCAACTTGATGAGTTCTCTACCTTTAGCTTCTTGCAAGTAGATGGTTTCGCCATCGGCAATGCCTTGTGCTGTACCTGAAATCTTGTAGGCTGGTTCGTTGCTACAAGCAGCCAAAGCCATGGTGCCGGCTGCAAATAAATAGATGATTTTTTTCATTTCTGATGTTTTTTATAATTCTGGTGCAAAGATAGCTTTTTAATTCAAATATTTTCAAACATAATATTAAAGTCTTGGATTTATGTGTGAATATTAATAATTTTTTTATCTTTGCCCCTCATAACAAAAGAAATATGCAACAATCTGGTTATATCATTGAAGTTCAGAATGTTTCCAAATTCTTTGGCGAGAAAGTCGCTTTGGATAACATCAATTTGAATGTGAAGAAGGGCGAGTTTGTGACGATTCTTGGCCCATCGGGGTGTGGAAAAACGACACTTTTGCGTTTGATAGCCGGCTTTCAGACGGCATCGGAAGGCGAAATTCGTATTTCTGGTAATGAAATTACGCAGACTCCTCCACACATGCGTCCTGTGAATACTGTATTCCAGAAGTACGCCCTGTTCCCTCATCTGAATGTATTTGATAACATTGCATTCGGGTTGAAGTTGAAGAAAACGCCGAAGCAGGTTATCGAAAAGAAGGTGAAGGCGGCACTCAAGATGGTGGGCATGACGGATTATGAAGACCGTGATGTGGATTCACTTTCGGGTGGACAACAGCAGCGTGTGGCCATTGCCCGAGCCATCGTGAACGAGCCGGAAGTACTGTTGCTTGACGAGCCATTGGCAGCACTTGACCTGAAGATGCGTAAGGACATGCAGATGGAATTGAAGGAAATGCACCAGAAGTTGGGCATCACCTTCGTGTATGTAACTCACGACCAGGAAGAGGCTTTGACGTTGAGCGATACCATCGTGGTGATGAGCGAAGGAAAGATTCAGCAGATTGGTACTCCGATGGATATATATAATGAGCCGACCAACTCGTTCGTTGCCGACTTTATTGGCGAAAGTAACATCTTGAACGGTACTATGATTAAGGACGAAGCGGTGAGCTTTGCCGGTCATGAGTTTGAATGTGTGGACAAGGGATTCGGCACCAATGCACCGGTGGATGTCGTGATTCGTCCGGAAGACATCTACATCTTCGACCCGTCGGATGCAGCCCAATTGACAGGTACCGTGACCAGTTGTATCTTCAAAGGTGTACACTTCGAAATGTTGGTGCAGACAAAGGAAGGCTACGAGCTGATGGTGCAGGATTATCATGCGTTCGAAGCCGGACGCGAAGTGGGCTTGCTCGTGAAGCCGTTTGACATCCACGTCATGAAGAAGGAACGTACTTGCAACACGTTCGAAGGAAAGATGGTGGCCGAAAATCGCGTAGAATTCCTTGGTTGCGAATTCGAATGTCTGCCTCAGAAGGGTCTTCAGGCTGGTGATAAGGTGGAAGTGGAAGTGGACTTCAAGAATGTCATCCTGGAAGACAATGAAGAAGATGGTAAATTGACCGGTGAAGTGAAGTTCATTTTATATAAAGGTAACCACTATCACTTGACTGTTTTCAGTGATTGGGATGAAGATATATTTGTAGATACCAATGATGTATGGGACGATGGCGACCGTGTGGGTATTACCATTGCTCCTGAACACATCCGTTTAAACAAGTTGTGAGAAAGATGATCAATAAATTGTCACGTTTCTTTATGCGGCGCAGAAACTGGTCATTGCCATATGCCATCTTTCTGTTGATTTTTGTAGTGATACCGCTGCTACTCATCGTTCTTTATGCCTTTACTGATGAAGAAGGTGCTTTCACCATGGGTAACTTCCGTAAGTTCCTGATGCACCCTGAAGCGATGAACACGTTCATCTACTCCATTGGTATTGCCATTATTACAACCATCGTTTGTTTGGTGCTGGGATATCCGGCGGCCTACATCCTCAGTCAGAAGCAATTTAATACGTCGAAGACGATGGTGGTGCTTTTCATTCTCCCCATGTGGGTGAATATCCTTATCCGTACACTGGCTACCGTGGCCTTGTTCGACTTTCTCCAGTTGCCGTTGGGCGAGGGAGCGTTGATATTCGGTATGGTGTACAACTTCCTTCCGTTCATGATTTATCCGATTTACAATACGTTGCAGAAGATGGATCAAAGCCTTATCGAAGCAGCACAGGACTTGGGGGCCAACCCGCTGAAGGTTTTCAATAAGGTGATTCTTCCACTTTCGGCACCGGGTATTGTAAGTGGTATCGTGATGGTATTCATGCCTACGGTATCGACTTTTGCCATTGCCGAATTGTTGACAATGAACAACATCAAGCTTTTTGGTACTACGGTACAGGAAAACATTTATAATGGTATGTGGAACTACGGGGCAGCCTTGTCGCTCATCATGTTGTTGCTGATTGGCATCATGAGCCTCTTCACCAACGAGGAAGACAGTGCCCAAAATGAAAGTGGAGGTGTGATATGATGAAAAAGTTTTTTGCGAAGGCCTATTTGTGGTTTCTGCTGGCGTTGCTCTATTCGCCCATTCTGATTATCATGATCTTCTCCTTTACCGAGGCGAAGGTGTTGGGAAACTGGACAGGTTTTTCTACCAAACTTTATAGCTCGCTCTTCTCGGGAGGCATGCACCACTCGCTGATGAGTGCCATTTGGAATACCTTTACCATTGCTATCCTGGCAGCTACTATTTCTACTGCATTGGGTAGTATAGCAGCTATCGGTATCTTCAATATGCGTAGCCGTGCCCGTGCAGTGATGAACTTTACCAACAACATTCCTATCATGAATCCCGACATCATTACCGGGGTATCGTTGTTCCTTTTGTTCGTCAGCTTCGGTATTTCGCAAGGCTTTACCACCGTGGTGTTGGCTCATATTGCCTTCTGTACGCCATACGTGGTGTTGAGTGTGATGCCTCGTTTGAAGAAGATGAACCCTAATATCTACGAAGCTGCCCTTGATTTGGGTGCAACACCTTTCCAGGCACTCCGCAAGGTAATTCTTCCGGAAATCCTTCCGGGGATGATTAGTGGTTTCATCTTGGCTTTCACGCTTTCGATTGACGATTTTGCCGTGACCATCTTCACCATCGGTAATGAAGGACTGGAAACACTTTCTACCTATATTTATGCCGATGCACGTAAGGGTGGTTTGACACCCGAGCTTCGTCCGTTGTCAACCATTATCTTCGTGACGGTGTTAGTATTGCTGATTGTGATTAACAAACGTGCGGAAAAGCAGAAGAAGGAGTAAGGAAAATGAAAAGAATAAAGTACATACTTTTGTTGGCGGTGCTCTTTGCATTGGGAGCTTGCCAACGTTCACACGAAGAACGTCAAGGTATCCTGAAGGTTTATAACTGGGCCGACTATATCGACGAAGATGTATTGGCCGAGTTTCCGGAGTGGTACAAGGAACAGACAGGCGAGGACATTGAAGTCATCTACCAAGTGTTCGACATCAACGAGGTGATGCTCACCAAAATTGAACGTGGACATGAGGATTTCGATGTGGTATGTCCATCAGAATACATCATTGAGCGTATGATGCGGAAGGATATGCTATTGCCCATCAATCGTGATTTTGGTAAGACACCCGATTATATCCCCAATTTGGCTCCCTATATTCAAGAAGAGCTAAACAAGATGAGCCGGGATGGTAAGAAAGTGACCGATTATGCTGTGGCTTACATGTGGGGTACGGCAGGTACGCTTTACAATACAGAATTGGTGACCGAAGAGGAAGCTTTGGAATGTGCCAATATGTGGAATCCTAAGTTTGCGAACAAGCTCTTGATGAAGGACAGCTATCATGACTGCTATGGCTTGGCCATTATCTATGCCAACAAGGAACGTTTGGCAAAGGGCGAAGTGACCGTAGAACAATTGATGAACGACAACTCACACGAAGCCATTGCTACCGCTGAAGAATACCTCAAGGCTCTGAAACCTAACATTGCCGGTTGGGAGGCCGACTTCGGTAAGGAAATGATGACCAAAGGTAAGGCGTGGATGAACTTTACTTGGAGTGGAGATGCTGTTTGGGCCATCGAAGAAGCAGCCGAGGTGGACGTAGAATTGGATTACGTCGTTCCTTTGGAAGGTAGTAACGTATGGTTTGATGGATGGGTGATTCCAAAGTATGCCCGCAATGTAAAGGCGGCTAGTTACTTTATCAACTACATGTGTCGTCCCGACATTGCTTTGCGTAATATGGATGCCATTGGTTATGTAAGTGCCGTGGCTACTCCCGAAATCCTCGAAGCGAAAATAGATTCTACCCTTGAGAATTACTCCGATTTGAGCTATTTCTTCGGTCCTGAAGCTGATAGTGTGCAGGTAGATCCTGTGCAGTATCCGGACAAGTCTGTTATCGAACGTTGTGCCGTTATTCGCGACTTTACCAACAAGGAGGACTTACAGAAGGTGCTCGAGATGTGGAGTCGTGTGAAGGGTGACAACCTCAATACGGGCATTGTGTTGCTTATTTTTGCCGTGTTCGGAGGCTTGTTCGTTTGGTTGGTCATCAGCAAGGTGAACAAGTATCGCCGCAAGGTGCACCGCAAGCGTCGCAGAAAGAAATAAAAAAAGGTTCCCAAAAGGAACCTTTTTTTATTTCTTTCTACCAAGTGTTAAATCAAATACTGGTCAGAGATTGATTGGTTGTTCATCACGCGGATGATAGCTTCGGCAAACATATCAGCAACTGTCAATTGCTTCACCTTAGCACAACGGTTAGAGTAAGGAATACTATCTGTGAACAACATTTCTTCCAACTGAGAGTTCTGAACGCGTTCAGAAGCAGGACCAGACATCACACAGTGAGAAGCGATAGCACGTACAGATGCAGCACCGGCTTCCTTCATGATGTCAGCAGCCTTAGTGATAGTACCGGCTGTATCTACCATATCGTCCACAATGATTACATCTTTACCTTTAACATCACCGATAATCTGCATAGTAGCTACTACGTTTGCTCTTTCGCGAGTCTTGTTGCAGAGTACCAATGGGCAATCCAAATACTTGGCATATGAGCTTGCACGCTTAGAGCCACCTACGTCAGGACTAGCAATTACCAAGTTCTTCAAGTTCATGGACTGAACGTATGGCAAGAAGATGGTTGATGCATATAAGTGGTCTACAGGGATGTCAAAGAAACCTTGGATTTGGTCTGCATGGAGGTCCATAGTAATCAAACGGTCGATACCAGCTACGCTAAGAAGGTCGGCAACCAATTTTGCACCGATAGAAACACGTGGCTTGTCCTTTCTGTCCTGTCGAGCCCATCCGAAGTAAGGGATAACGGCGATGATGCTCTTTGCTGAAGCTCTCTTTGCTGCGTCAATCATCAACAAGAGTTCCATCAAATTGTCAGAGTTAGGGAATGTAGACTGAACCAAGAATACGTGTGAACCGCGGATTGATTCTTCGAAAGAAACGGCGAACTCACCGTCAGCAAAGTGGGTGATATTCATGTTACCCAATTCGCAACCAAGACTTTTGCAGATTTTTTCTGCCAAGTATCTCGAATTTGTACCCGAGAATACTTTAAAAGATGATGTAGTGCTCATTATTATTGTTATAGATTTGGTCTGTAATTTATTATCTTTTGCAAAGTTACGTATTATATTAGAATAAAAAAACTAATCGGCTAGCTTTTTCAATTTCTTGAAACGTTCTATCAGCTGCTTGTAATCGCGATCGCTACGTGCATCGAATCGGTCCCAAAGTGCTCCCATGATAGCTGCTCCACCAAACCCGTAGTTCTTTACTTCTGTTATATTATCGATGTCAATTCCACCCAGGGCTATTACTTTCTTGTCGATAATGCCTGCCTTGTGGGCCTTCCGAATTTCTTCGGGAGTGTAGTTGGCGTGGTAGTTTTTCTTGGAAATACTGTCGAATACAGGGCTGAGGAAAACATAATCGCATTGCTTCTTGCGGCTTTTTACTTCTTCCAGGGAGTGGCAAGAACAACTGATGTGTCCTTTGTAACCATCGGGAAGGTTGGGGTTTCGACTATTCAAGTGGATACCTTTCAGACGATATTCTTCTTTTAGATAGAAGTGTCCGTGTACGACAATTCGTTTATGGTAATGCTCGGGTATTAATGTCAGCAGTCTTTCTGCAAACATCGGGGCTGTGTCGGGCTTGCGTAGATGTAAGATATCCAGGCCTTCTTCGAAGAGATCGGTAATGATTTTGTTTTCTTCGACGAAATATGTAGGGGGTGTTATTAAAATTAACTTCATGCCTCAAACGTTATGTGAAACAAAGATAACAATCAGCGGGGATTTTTCCTATAATTTCATGCAGAAATAATTTGACGGATGATTTTTTTACATTTTTCCCGTTCCTTTTCTGTTAGTTCAGGGTGTGCTTTGGTGCCGCCTTTCTGGAGGATGCTTTTGATGGAGAACCCGCTGTATTTCAGGACTTGTTTCAAGGCTTTAACTACTCCGCTGGTTTGGTTGAAAAGGAGGTTGAAAGGCCATTGGGTAGTGCTGGTTGTAACAATAGCTGCTGGTTTTCCTTGATGTTTGGGGGCGGGAATTCCGTATTTCCCTTCACCAATCAGGCCATAAACTATTCGGTCGAACAATACTTTTAAATAGCCATTCATGTTCCCCCAATAGCATGGTGAGCCGATAACCAATGCATCTGCTTCCTGAATCTTTTTCAAGGTGCGTTGAGCATCGTCTTCAGGCAAGGTGCAGAAGTTCGTGCTTCGGCAATTCATGCAACCGGTGCAAGGATGTATCAAGAGGTTGTTCACAACGACCGTTTCTATCTCGGCTCCTTGGGATGCTGCTTCTCTTGACATGATGTCTAGCATCTGACTGATCAGTCCTTTGCTTCGGGGGCTGGCATTGATTATAAGTATTTTCATCTTTGCTTCTGTTTATGGGTGCAAAAGTATAAAAAATAGTTGGGCTTACCTAATAAATAAAGGTAAGCCCAACCGGATAACTATAGATGTTGAAGATGAAAGGGAGTTACATTCTGCTTTCTACAATTTGCCAGTCGATGATTTTCCAAAGATTGGCCAGATGGTCTACTCTTCGGTTTTGATAATCAAGGTAATAGGCGTGTTCCCAAACATCGAAACCTAGAAGAGGTTTCATCCCCTTGCGGATGGGGTTACTTCCGTTAGCTTCCTTGACGATAACGAGTTTTCCATCTTTATCCATGGCCAACCAAACCCAGCCCGAGCCGAAAAGGCTACTTGCTGCTTGGGTCATCTCGTTTTTGAAGTTCTCGAAGTTACCAAAGTCACGAGCGATGGCGGATGCTAATTTTCCGCTAGGCTCGTTTTGTTTGGGCGTAGGCGTAAATTGCAGGAAGTAGAGAGTGTGGTTCAATACTTGCCCGGCGTTGTTGAAAAGAGGCCCATCGGGAGCTGTTGCAACAATTTCTTCGATTGCTTTTCCTTCGAAAGGAGTGCCTGGCACAAGGGCGTTCAGATTGTTTACGTAAGTTTGAAGATGCTTACCGTAATGATAGTTGATGGTGGCCTGACTGATGACTGGTTCTAATGCATCGTTGGCATAAGGGAGCTTTGGCATGTTGTAAGTACTCATGGTAAAGGAGAAAATTGAGGTTATTAGTAAATGTATCATCTTATATAAGTTTAATAAATCGTCTGATTTTATAACATTATTGGCCGGGTAAATGTTCGGTTGCATGCAAACTTTCCCTATCTTTGTGGGCATAATACGCGATGCAATGAAGGATTACTTGGATGAATTGAATGAAAGCCAACGGGAGGCCGTACTCTACAATGAAGGCCCTTCGCTGGTGATAGCCGGGGCAGGGTCGGGCAAGACACGTGTGCTTACCTATAAGATTGCTCATCTGTTGGGATTGGGTTATGAGCCATGGTCCATCTTGGCCTTGACATTTACCAACAAGGCTGCCCGAGAGATGAAAGAACGTATTGCCAGGCAGGTAGGAGAGCGGGCACGTTATCTATGGATGGGTACCTTTCATTCTCTTTTTTCACGCATCTTGCGAATGGAAGCATCAGCCATCGGGTTCACATCCAACTTTACCATTTACGATTCATCCGATTCTAAGAGCTTGTTGAAGAGCATTATCAAGGAAATGCAACTCGATGATAAAACTTACAAGCCAGGTAGCATACAAGGGCGAATCAGCAATGCCAAGAATCATCTGGTGTTGCCTGATGCATATGCATCCAACCCCGAAATTAATCGTTCGGACATGGATGCCAAGGTGCCGGCTACACGTGATATCTATCGTCGCTATTGGGAGCGTTGCCGACAAAGTGATGCCATGGACTTTGATGATTTGCTGGTGTATACGTATATTCTTTTCCGTGATTTCCCGGAAATCCGTTTGAAGTATGCTTCACAATTCCGTTTTGTATTGGTGGACGAGTATCAGGATACCAACTTTGCCCAGCATACCATCGTACTTCAGTTGACTCAGGAAAATCAAAAGGTTTGTGTGGTTGGAGACGATGCCCAAAGCATCTATTCTTTCCGTGGAGCCAACATCGACAATATCCTGAAGTTTACACAAGTATATAAAGGAGCCAAATTGTTCAAGCTAGAGCAAAACTATCGTTCCACACAAACGATCGTTCAAGCAGCTAATAGCTTGATAGAGAAGAATCGCGAACAGATTCGGAAAGCCGTCTTCTCCGAAAAAATGCGGGGAGAGCCCATCGAAGTGTTCAACGCCTATAGTGATGTGGAAGAAGGAGATATTGTGGCCAACAAAATACTTCAGTTGCATCGGCGGGAAGGTTATGCTTACGATGATTTTGCGGTGTTGTATCGCACCAATGCCCAGAGCCGTATCTTTGAAGAAACACTTCGAAAGAAAAGTATTCCTTATAAAATATATGGAGGTTTGTCCTTCTATCAGCGTAAGGAAATCAAGGATGTCATTTCTTATTTCCGGTTGGCGGTAAATCCGCATGATGAGGAGGCTTTCAAGCGTGTGCTGAATTATCCGGCCAGAGGTATCGGCGATACGACACTGAACAAGATTCTACAGGCTGCTACCACCCATGGCGTAAGTTTGTGGAGTGTGATTGGCGACCCATTGGCGTATGGCTTAAGCATCAACAAAGGTACGCATGCTAAGTTACAAGGTTTCCGTGAATTGGTGGAAGGGTTTATCCGCGATGCCGAGGAGAAAGATGCTTACCAGATGGGTAGTTCCATTGTCCGTTTGTCGGGTATCATGACCGAAATGTATCAAGACCATTCTCCGGAAAATATGAGCCGACGGGAGAATATAGAAGAACTTGTGAATGGAATGCACGATTTCTGTGCCAATCGTCAGGAAGAAGGAAACGAACATGTATATCTGACCGATTATTTGGCGGAGGTTTCTTTGCTGACCGATCAGGATAGCGATAAGGAAGGCGATGGGGCTAAAGTAACATTGATGACCATCCATTCGGCCAAAGGATTGGAATTTAAGAATGTATTTGTGGTAGGCTTGGAAGAAAACCTTTTCCCAAGCCCCATGAGTATGGATTCCATGCGTGGGTTGGAGGAGGAACGACGTTTGTTTTATGTGGCCATTACGCGAGCTGAAGAGCATTGTTACTTGTCCTTTGCCAAGAGTCGATTCAAGTTCGGTAAGACTGAGTTCAGTAATCCTAGCCGATTCTTGAAGGATATTGATGTATGCTATCTCCGTTTGCCACAAGAAGAGAAATATGCTCGGCAGGTGGATGAAGGAGTCAGTCGTTTCCGCTCGCAGATGCCTTCTACTACCTCTCGAAGTCCGTTTATCACCCAAACTCAACCGCTAACGGAGAGATTTTCTGAACGTTCTTCTATGCCGAAGGCCTCTTCCGTGCCGCAAGAGCCTCGTCGTTTCAAGAAGGTGTCATCCATAGCACCTTCCCGTCCTTCGGCTTCGCCTATAGTAGGAGGTTTGCAGGCTGGCAATGTTATCGAACACGAACGTTTTGGTATCGGTAATGTGGTGAGTGTAGTGGGTACAGGCGATAATTGCAAGGCTACGGTAAAATTCCGAAATGCGGGTGAAAAGCAGTTGTTGCTGAAGTTTGCACGATTCAAAGTGATTGGATAAGTACTTTTGGTTATTGAAAACTGAAAACGGCTTTCTTTATTCTTTAGTAGTGTCATTCTGACGACCGAAGGGAGGAAGAATCTGAATTCATTAAGTGGATGTAAACAGATCCTTCGCGTAGCTCAGGATGACAGACCTGATATATTCTATTCCATGAAAAATCCGCTTCATCGCATCAGTCAGGACGACTACGGAAACACAAGGACTTGAATCCGTGTAATTCGTGCCAAAAAAGTGCACACAAAAAGTACACGCAAAAAAAAAGAACCATCTGAAAAGATGATTCTCTAACAAAGAGCGGAAAACGAGGCTCGAACTCGCGACCCCAACCTTGGCAAGGTTGTGCTCTACCAACTGAGCTATTTCCGCAAAGTGGTGAAGGAAATGAGACTCGAACTCACACGACAATACTGTCACTACCCCCTCAAAGTAGCGCGTCTACCAATTCCGCCATTCCTCCAACTTTGGGTTTTAATCTTACTTCTTCCGGGTGCCCAGAACAAGACTCGAACTTGCATGTCTCTCAACACTCGCACCTGAAACGAGCGCGTCTCCCATGCCGCCACCTGGGCAAGCGTTTTTGTAAGATTTTTCTCTTTAGAGCGGAAAACGAGGCTCGAACTCGCGACCCCAACCTTGGCAAGG
>JAFQNW010000131.1 GCA_017420875.1 Bacteroidaceae bacterium | reverse complement strand
GTTCTAAGTAAAACCGGATATTAACGTTTACTGAACTGGAATCTACGACGTGCCTTCGGTTGACCTGGCTTCTTACGTTCTACAGAACGTGGGTCGCGAGTCATGAAGCCTTCTGCACGAAGAGCCTTCTTGTCTTCTGCGTTGATCTTCACCAATGCACGAGCGATAGCCAAACGCAAAGCTTGTGACTGACCAGTGAAACCACCACCGCAAAGATTTACCTTAATATCATATTTTTCAGCAACTTCCAAAGTGTTCAAAGGTTGCTTTACTACATACTGAAGAATAGTTGATGGAAAGTACTCAGCAAGGTCTCTCTTGTTAATAGTAATCTTTCCTGTACCTTCGCTAACGAATACGCGAGCAATTGCGCGTTTACGTCTGCCTAATGCATTAATTACTTCCATTCCTTATTATTTAAGTGCGTTAATATCAATTGTCTTTGGGCATTGAGCTTCGTGCTTGTGTTCGCTACCTGCATATACATACAAGTTCTTCAACAACTTAGCACCCAAACGATTCTTCGGGAGCATACCCTTTACTACTTTCTTCAACAGCTTTTCTTCACCGTCAATCTTCTTGATCAATTCAGCTGGAGTAATTGAGCGTTGACCACCAGGATAACCTGTATAGTGCAAATACACCTTGTCATTCCACTTATTACCAGTAAATTTCACTTTGTCTGCGTTAATGATGATAACATTATCACCGCAGTCTACATGAGGGGTAAAGCTTGGTTTGTACTTTCCTCTCAACAGTTTCGCAACTTTTGAACCGAGACGGCCTACGACCTGATCGGTTGCATCCACAACAACCCATTCTTTTTGAGCTGTCACTTTGTTTGCAGAAATGGTCTTGTAACTTAAAGTATCCACTCTTAATTCTTTTTTAATTATTACTACTAAAAAACTTTTTTCTTCTTCGCTCCTTCATATCCCCGGACAAAGGATATTAATTCGCTAAGAATTAATCTTTTACATCTATTTGATAATAATCGGCTTGCAAAGGTACGGCTTTTCTTTGAACCGGCAAAGAATTTCAACGTTTTTTTCTTACTTACTTTAATGCATAAAAAAAGCGGGGAAAACCCCGCTCTTATATTATAACTGCTTTATCTAACCAAATCTTTCGGATAAACTGCCGGCATTTTCACTTTTTTCCAAGTTTCATAATACCATGAATTGATATCATTTCCATCGGCATCTTTCTTCACAAAGTATTTAACTAACATCACCTCGCCACCCTTCATTTCGTATTCCAAAACATTGTCTTTTCCTACCAACTGAGGAAGATGAAGATTCTTTTCTACATGTTCAGTAAAAGCATTTACTGCTGTCTTTTTATAAGTTCCCGATCCAATAATAATCGCCCCATGATTGGGTATTACGGTCATATTCACAAATTTTCCGTCATCCGTCAACATCTTAAACGAATTACTGGGCTTCAATTCCCCCGGAATACTAGGGTCTCCCGAAACATAAAAACACATTTGCCAAATCCCATTCAATGCACCAGAAGTCGATTCATTGACTGTTTGAGCCAACATTCTACCACTACCCAGCGATAGAAGCACGGCGATCATCATAAATAAAAAATGCCGTTTCATAGTCAAAATATATTAAGTTAACAATCTTGTGTTCCCTATACAAACTTATATAAAATTTATTAATATATCAATTATTTAAGCTGTTTTTTTTAGATAAAAAAAGAGAAAACAATCGTTTTCTCTTTTTCTATCATACTTGATTTAGAATTCTGCATTACGCGGTGTTCTTGGGAATGGTATTACATCACGGATATTGGCCATACCTGTTACAAACAACAACAAACGTTCAAATCCGAGACCAAAACCGGCATGTGGACAAGAACCATAACGACGAGTATCAAGATACCACCACATATCCTTCATCGGGATATTCAACTCATTGATACGTGTCATCAATTTGTCGTAGTTTTCTTCACGCACACTACCACCAATGATTTCCCCAATCTGTGGGAACAATACATCTGTACCCTGTACCGTCTTTCCATCTTCATTCTGCTTCATATAGAAGGCCTTGATTTCTGCTGGGTAGTCGGTCATGATAACTGGCTTTTGGAAATGCTCTTCCACCAAATAGCGTTCATGTTCGCTAGCCAAATCACAGCCCCAATATACAGGGAATTCAAACTTCTTGCCCTTAGCAATGGCTTCTTCCAAGATCTTGATACCTTCTGTATACGGCAAACGCACAAATTCGGTGCTTATTACCTTCTGCAGACGTTCAATCAATCCCTTGTCAATCATCTTGTTCAAGAATTCAAGATCGTCCTTGCAATGTTCCAATGCCCATCTTACACAATACTTAATAAATTCTTCCTCCAAGTCCATCAGTTCATTCAGATCAGCAAAAGCAACTTCAGGCTCTACCATCCAGAACTCTGCCAAGTGACGCGGAGTGTTGGAATTTTCGGCACGGAAAGTTGGACCAAAAGTATAGATAGCACCAAGAGCTGTAGCCGCCAATTCACCTTCCAATTGACCAGAAACAGTCAAGCTAGCCTGTTTACCGAAGAAGTCATCATCATAGATGAGAGAACCATTTTCATCCTTCTTCAAGTCATAAAGGTTCTTGGTTGTCACCTGGAACATCTGTCCAGCACCTTCACAGTCGGATGCTGTGATAATCGGTGTATGGAAATAAAAGAATCCATGTTCATGGAAGAATTGATGAATAGCTATCGCCATATTATGACGAATACGGAACACCGCTCCAAATGTATTGGTACGTGGACGAAGATGAGCTATTTCACGAAGAAACTCCATGGAGCAACCTTTCTTTTGCAAAGGATAAGTATTATCACATGTGCCCAACACTTCTATTTCGCGAGCTTGGATTTCACCTGCTTGTCCTGAGCCAATTGATTCAACCAATTCTCCATTTACACTCAAACATGCACCCGTCGTAATCAACTTCACCAATTCTTCATCAAAATTGGCTAAATCAACAACAACCTGTACATTATTTATTGTAGAACCATCATTCAGAGCAACAAAGCTCACTTGCTTACTACCACGACGGGTACGCACCCAACCTTTGACATTAACCATTGTACCCCATTCGCGACATTGCAAAAGGTCGACAATCTTTGTTCTACGAATCTTTTCCATATCTATCTTCTTTCTATAATTTATTATTCAAAAGAGCCCATACGGAGCATATTTACCTCCAATTCAGTCAAATAACGCCAATCTCCACGACGCAAGCCTTTTTTGGTCAAACCGGCAAAATATACTCGGTCAAGCTTATTCACTCTATATCCTAGCGATTCAAAAATACGACGTACAATACGGTTCTTTCCTGAATGGATTTCAATACCCACTTGCTTCTTATCAGTTTCAGAAGCATAGCTAATAGCGTCTGCATGGATTTCCCCATCTTCCAAAGTAATACCAGCAGCTATCTGATCCAAATCAGCCTTTGTCACATTCTTGTCGCAGTATACATGATATATCTTCTTCTTCAAGAATTTAGGATGAGTCAACTTCGAAGCCAAATCTCCATCGTTAGTCAACAGAAGTACCCCAGTTGTATTGCGGTCCAAACGACCTACCGGATAAATACGTTCCTTGCAAGCATCTTTCACGCAATCCATCACAGTCTTACGTTCTTGTGGGTCATCCGAAGTAGTTACACAGTCTTTCGGCTTATTCAACAATACATACACCTTACGTTCGATATTAACTGCCTCGTCATGGAACTTAACTTCATCTGTACGCTTAATTTTTGTACCCAATTCCGTAACAACCACGCCATTTACCGAAACCACTCCTGCTTCAATGAATTCATCCGCTTCACGACGAGAACAAATACCAGCATTAGCCAAGAATTTATTCAAACGAATTGGTTCGTTCGGATCTGTCAAAATATCCTTGTATTCAATTTGCTTCTTCAAGCTATATTTTGCGTTCGGATTGTAATTGCCTGTACGTGGACGAGATGGGCGTCCCATACCTGATTGGAAACGTGGACGGCGTTCTCCTTGATAACCACCTTCTTGATTAAAGTTGGTGCGAGGACGATAAGAACGTTGTTCACCACCTTCACCATTGCTATTATAACGAGGGCGTTGTGGACGCTCAGCATTACCATATGAAGTGCGAGGTCTTGACGGACGTTGTTCACCATACGAAGTACTGAAGCGAGGACGACGTTCACCTCCCTGATACCCACCTTCACGGTTAAAATTGGTACGAGGACGATAGGAACGTTGTTCACCACCTTCGTCATTAGAGTTAAAGCGAGAACGTTGTACACGTTCGCCGTTGTTGTTATAACGATTCGATGAAGAGTAGTAAGGACGTTCACCACCTTCACGATTATAGTTTGTACGAGGACGATAAGAACGTTGTTCCCCGCCGTTGTTGTATCTGTTATATGACTTATGTCCGCCATCACGACTGGAATTGTCATTTGCAAAGCCTTCTACTCTGCCTTCATTTTCCATACTCATTTTTTTACCTTTTTCTTATTAATAAATAATACCCTCTCGGGACATTTTGTTCATTATACCCCTGTATAGTTGTGCGGTGTTATTACACGCAATTCATTCTTAACGTCTTCGCTTACTTCAAGCGTTTCAATAAATTCCTTGATAGAAGATTCTGTAATAGCCTGATTAGTACGAGTCAAAGCTTTCAAAGCTTCATAAGGATGAGGATAAGCTTCACGACGCAAAATTGTTTGAATAGCTTCGGCTACTACGCTCCAACAATTATCCAAGTCCTGGTACATAGCCTTTTCGTTAAGCAACAATTTACGCAATCCCTTCAAAGAACTTTGAATTGCAATGACAACGTGTCCGAAAGGAACACCAACATTTCGCAAAACAGTAGAGTCTGTCAAGTCACGTTGCAAACGAGATACCGGCAATTTGCTTGACAAATGTTCAAGAATAGCATTAGCAATACCCAAATTTCCTTCTGCATTTTCAAAATCGATTGGATTCACCTTATGTGGCATAGCACTGGAGCCCACTTCACCAGCCTTAATCTTCTGCTTAAAATACTCCATTGAGATATATTGCCAGAAGTCTCTGTTCATATCAATCATGATTGTATTGATACGCTTCATCGCATCGAAAATGGCACCCAGATTATCATAGTTAGAAATCTGCGTAGTATATTCCTCACGCTCCAATCCAAGCTTCTCAGCTACAAACTTATTACCAAAAGACTTCCAGTCATATTCCGGATAAGCTACATGGTGAGCATTGTAGTTACCTGTGGCACCACCAAATTTTGCTGTAATCGGACAAGATTTCAAAGTTTCCAACTGACGTTTCAAGCGATAAACAAATACCATAACTTCCTTACCTAAACGAGTTGGAGATGCAGGCTGACCATGAGTCTTTGCCAACATCGGAATATCTTTCCACTCATCTGCATAACTCTGAAGCTGTGCTATTAATTCTTCAAGCAGAGGATAGTAAACATCAGTTAACGCCTCCTTAATCGAAAGAGGTATGGATGTATTATTTATGTCTTGTGAAGTTAAGCCAAAATGGATGAATTCCTTGTATTCCTCCAAACCACCTAATTTATCAAATTGTTCCTTGATAAAATATTCAACCGCCTTAACGTCGTGATTCGTTACACTTTCAATTTCTTTAATACGCTGAGCGTCTGTTTCTGTGAAATTCTGATAAATAGCACGCAACGATTCAAAATAGGCGTGATCAAAACTTTTCAACTGCGGCAAAGGGAGTTCACACAAAGTGATAAAGTATTCAATTTCTACTTGCACACGATATTTAATAAGTGCAAATTCCGAAAAATAAGAGGCCAAGGCTCCCGCCTTCCCTCTATAACGGCCATCAATCGGTGAAATAGCCGTAAGCAAATCGAGCTCCATCATGTATTTATATTTACTTAGATAATTATCAAACGACAAAATTAATTCTTTTTCTTGAGATAACAGCTATCCGAGAAAGAAAGTTGAATAAAAAAGCATAATCGGGGAAAGGAATCTATCATTTTAATCAAACTTACTAATATAAATAAGTTTCGTCTTTGGAAGTATCTTAACTAGAATGCAAAAAAGCCTCCGATACAAATCAGTATCGGAGGCCTCTGTAAAAACGGCAGCTACCTACTCTCCCACAAACGCAG
>JAFQNW010000130.1 GCA_017420875.1 Bacteroidaceae bacterium | reverse complement strand
TCTGTGATATATTCCTCTGGATTGGGAACATTTGTACACGAAATGCACATCAGCAGACAGAGCATTCCGCTTAACCAACTTTTTTTCATGTAATCTTTTTATTTTAATACCTATTATTATCTATTTATGGATGATTAGAAATCCTTACCATCAAACTTCGCACCCGAAGATACGGCACCGGAGTGTTCCTTCGGCTTGGCATTGAACGTGTAGCTGACCGACAGCATCAAGTCGGGATACTTCGGACGAACACGAGTGGTGGATTGCAACATTTGAGAAACACGGTAATTGTTGTATTTTGCCGTGCGGAACACATCGTGAGCCACCAACGAAACAGACAACTTGTTCTTGAGGAACTGCTGACGCACCGCGAAGTCGAAATAGCAGTAGGCATCTTCACGGCCTTGTGTAAGGACGGTAGGTCCCACCACGTTGGCATCGAACTGCATACGGGTAGTAGGGCCAAGCGTGAAGTTGTTTATCATAGAAACAGCATAGCCTGTATTCGAGGCATCAGTACAGCCTTCGTAGGTGCTGGTAAATTCGTAATCGAACACACTACCGTTCACAATCATGTTCCACCATGGAGTAGCCTTGACATTGGCACTGAGTTCGACCCCGAAGGTACGATCCTTACCCGCATTGATGAGCGAGTCGAGGGTAACACCCGGTTCGTAAGCCACGCGGACACGGTCGCGTACACCATCGCGATGACGGTAATAACCGGTCACGGCCAAGGTGTGCTTTTCGGCGAAAGTCTTGCGATAGCCTAATTCCAATGAATGGATGTACTCGGGCTTGATGTCCGGATTACCCACCATCTTGGTGTAATAGTCTTCGTACGTGATGTAAGGTTCCAACTGCCAGATACCCGGACGGTTGATGCGATAAGAATACCCCAACGAGAATACCTGATGTCCCGGTGCTTCGTAAGACAAGTGGGTGGATGGAAAAAATTCCAGGTACTTAATGTGACGGCTGGCTCCTTCAATATCGATATCCATGCGGTCGATGGTGCGGTCGGCACGGACGCCGGCATCGACCGATAACGGACCGAACTTATCGTTCAGCATGACATAAGCTGAATGAATCTGACGGCGATAGTAGAAAGGTGCATAGAGGTCTTCCTGACGGTCGAACAACTGAGTCTCACGATCCCAATAAACAATGTTATAATCTCCATGCTCTACGTATGAAGTGTATTGATAACCGAATTCGGCCTTACCTCCCGGACGGTAGTTCAAGAGATAGCTGGCCGAAGCATCGCAATCCCAGTGGTGTTCGTCCTCGTAGCCACGGGTACCTTCGTAACGCACACCATCCGGCGTGAACATGTTACTTTCGGTATATTCCAAGGCATACCAGTCGTAACGGGTGCGGTTGGTCAGAGCCAACTTGTCTCCGCGGTCGTTGATTTTCCAGACATATTCCAAAGCGATTTGTCCCAACTGCTTTTCGTTGCAATAGCGGTCGCGGCTGTTGAACAGGTTGTCGACCAGCAGTTCATCGCCCTTCATGCGGTTTTCATAATACTGCATGTCACCCCCACGTTTGTTCTTGGTCACGCCACCCTGGGCTTCGATCAAGAGGTTATGACCGTTCTTACTATATTCCCAACCGATACGACCGATGTAGGACACATTGTTGCGATGGCGGGTACCGTCGGCATCCGAAGTGGTCACGTAATCGTCTACAATGGTGGTCTTTCGTTGATAAAAATCACTCTTACCCTTGTTTTCCGAGAAGGCAGCAGCTACATACCAACGGTTATTGCCCTTGCGATGGCTAATCATGGCATCGGTATTCCATGCACCGATGGTGCTTGCCGAAGCATTGACCGAACCGCTCACTCCTTCATCGTCGTGACGCTTGGTGATGATATTAATAATGCCCACATCGCCTTCGGTCTTATAACGAGCCGATGGAGTGGTAATGATTTCGATGTCCTCGATGTTGGATGCAGCTACCTGTTGCAAGGCTTGTGCCCCTTCCAACGGGCTCTGCTTACCGTCTACATAAACCAAGAAACCGGAACTTCCGCGGAAAGATACGTTGCCATCGGCATCCACACGAACGGAAGGAGTCGATTTCAAGACATCCACCGCTGTACCACCGGAAGCAACCAACGAAGCGGAAGCATTGATGCGTTGACGATCCAACTTATAAACTACCTGCTTCTTGTCGGCTGTGACCGCCACCTCCTGCAGGATGGTTTCATCGACTTTCAATGCGATGGTTCCCAAGTCGATACACTTCCCTGCTTCAAACAAGAGCGGATTGCTGACATAGGTTTGATAACCAATCAGTACCACCGATATAGGATAACGGCCGTTAGGGACTTGTTGAAGTTCGAACGCACCCTCGTTTACCAAGGTCGATGCGATAACTTTATTATGCAGGTCTGTAACAATGACATCGGCATATTCTACCGGTTGCCCCGTCGATGCATCCACAACCCTACCCTTTGCGGAAGGAACGACTTGTGCAAAAACAGTCAATGCATGCACACATGCAAATAGAAAAAGTGTCCAACTTTTCATGTTTCAATGTAGATTAATATTTTAAGGCTGTAAAAATACATAAAAATGAGATAACAGCCAAAAATTTTGCGATATAAGAAAAGGGATGCTTCCGCATCCCTTTTCTTTAGATTTCATTCTTATAAATATTCGCCATCACTTTTTGATATTGGTTTTCCAATTGCATCCGTTCTTGCAAACTCTTGTAAACCGTTTCGGCTTCAACGAAGTATTCGATTAATGAAATCTGACCTTCCTTCAAAGCTTGCTTCAGGAGGTCGAGCGATTTGTACAACAAAGGAATATCGTAGGTAGCTATGGCTTCCTTTAATTGCAGCACTTCGTTAAAGAGAGCCATCAGGTTATTTTCTACTTCCAAACGGGCATCTTCCTGCATCAATTGGGCACTGATAGCCTGTGCCTTGGCAATCTGCACCTTCTTACGATTAGAGAACAAAGGGATGGAACCACCTACTACAAAACCGTTCATCGACATTCCCGTATCGGTATTACGACGGAAACCTGCTTCAAGCTTCGGAAGCCAATCTTGCTTATTGACAGATACTTGTTTCTCTGCGGCTTTGGTAGCAAAGGAAAGGGCTTGCAAATCGAGGTCGGAAGCAATGACTTCATCACGCAAGGTATTGAAATCGTTGATGGTTTTTACTTGCGGATAGCTTGTTTCTGAAAACTCTAAAGGCAAGTTGCCATTCATCGCCAACAAGGATTGCAAAGCCGAACGATGAGCGGCATTGTTTTGAGCCACTTCGGTTTGTACATTCATACGCTCCATCTTGATTTTATTCACTTCCAGGATGTTAGCATCACCAGCTTCCAATCGTTTAGCATACAATGCTTCCAACTCATCAGCATTCTTCTTGCGGATATCCATCAATGCCTTTTCCTGATTGAGGAGAATCAAGTCGAGGCAAAGGGTCTTGGCCTTCAAGAGGATGTCCCGACGAACGGCTTGTTGTTGCTTATCGATGGCTTCGTTGGCCAAGTCGGCTTGACGATTACGGGTGATGTATTGTGTGGGAAAATCAAAGCCCTGAGTAGCTACCAACTCGGTCCCATGACCCGGCCCTGCCCCATTCTTATAAAAAGAGCTATAGCTTACCGTCGGGTCGGGCAAGTTGTTGGCGGTACGGTTTTCCATCTTCTGTGCCTTCAAGAGCTGGGTTTGAGATTGTAACTCCTTGTTGTTCTGCTCAATACTTCTCAGTACTTCATCGATATTCTGTGCCTGCATCCCTATCGGGAGACAGAATGCTATGGTTATGATTAATTTCTTCATTTTTTCTTATTCATCAATTCATAAACAATCGGAACAATAAAGCCGTTCAAGAGGGTCGATGTCAACAAACCTCCAAGGATGACTTGTGCCATCGGACTCTGA
>JAFQNW010000129.1 GCA_017420875.1 Bacteroidaceae bacterium | reverse complement strand
CACCATAGAAAAAGGACAGGTAGATGTTCTTCAACACTTGTTTGTTCGCTTGGAAGGCCTTGCTCACGCCCACCATCGAGAAGATGATTTTTTTATCGTCTACTGTTGCCATTTTATTGAGTTATGAGTTTTAAGTTATGAGTCTATTTGATAGTTATGAGTTATAAGTTATGAATTATGAGTTAGCTCCGCATGGATAGCTCTAAACTCATAACTCAGAACTCACAACTCTATCAGTATTGTTCTTTTTCGTTCGGGAAATCGCAATTCTTCACATCTTCCACATACTGGCTGATGGCATTAGTCATTACAGTGTGGAGGTCGGCATAGCGACGGAGGAAACGCGGGCTGAATCCGTTGGTCATACCGAGCATGTCAGCTACAACCAATACCTGACCATCTACACTACCACCGGCACCAATACCAATTACAGGGATGGTCAATTCCTTAGACACTCGTTCGGCCAATGAAGCGGGTACCTTTTCAATTACGATGGCGAAGCAACCAGCTTCTTCCAGCAACTTGGCATCGCGAATAAGCTTATCGGCTTCTTCATCGCCTTTGGCACGTACGGCATATGTTCCGTATTTGTTGATGGATTGCGGCATCAAACCGAGGTGTCCCATCACTGGAATACCTGATGCAATGATTTTCTTCACTGAGTCGATGACTTCTTCTCCACCCTCAAGCTTCAAGGCATCGGCATGGGTAATCTTCATGATTTGGATAGCATTGGTCACTGCTTCGTAAGCCGAAGTCTGGTAGGTACCGAATGGCATGTCCACTACCACAAGGGCACGCTTCACGCCACGTACTACGGCCTTGCCATGATAAATCATCTGGTCGAGGGTGATGGGCAATGTGGTGACATTACCAGCCATTACGTTTGAAGCCGAGTCGCCCACGAGAATCACATCCATACCTGCACCGTCAACAATCTGTGCGGTAGTATAGTCATAAGCTGTAAGCATGGAGATCTTTTCACCACGCTGTTTCATTTCAATCAATCTGTGTGTTGTGACTTTGCGATTGTCACTAGTTAAATATCCTGCCATGATTTCTGTTTTCAGTTTAATTTTTACGTATATTACCTTAAAAAAGTTGTTATTTCAATAAGTCTACCATGTCGTTAAACGTAAAGTTCACAAAATCGGGAATCACGATGTTTGCCTTGTCGCGAATGGATTCGGCAGAGTTGGTAGTAGAAAGCCCCACGACCTTCATTCCTGCTGCATTTCCTGCTGCTAGTCCGTTGAAGGAATCTTCAAAGACCACGCAATTTTCGGGCACGGTGTCGAAAACTTTAGCACCCAACAAGAAGCATTCGGGATGGGGCTTGGAGCGTGTAAACATGTCGGCAGTCAGAATTTTGTCCACCATGTTGGGTAATTCAGGATGCTTGGCATACACATTGTTCATTTTTTTATTGGTTGAACTGGTTACAATGGCAATCTTCACACCATTGGCACGCAGCTCTTGCCATAAACGTTCCAAGCCTGGCAAAAATTTATACTCCATCTCCTTTTCATAAGCATCCAGATGTTCGGCTAATTGCTTCTGCATTTCGGGAGAATGCGATAAATATTTCTCAAAAATATGAAATAGCGTATTGCCCTTGATTTGTTGGTCAACGTTCTCCATATTCGGGAAATAAATATGTCCATATAAATTCCAGAAATTAGAATATTGCCATTCCGTATCCATGACAACTCCATCAAAATCGAACAAAGCCGCGATACATTTTGTCGGATTCATCTTCTATTAGTTTGATAATACCCCACAAAGTTACGAATAATCTAGCATATAAGTAAGCTAAATCATCAAAAACCGACCAATAGCATGATGTTTAATATAGATACAATGGCTGCAATGGTGTAAAGAACAAAACTGCTCCATCGTGAATTGGCATGGTTACCCATCACTCGTTTGGACGATGTAAGACTTACTTGTAGGAAGACGGTGAATGGGAGTTGCATGCTCAGAATCATTTGAGAAATTATCAGTCCATAGAAAGGATTGTCTATCAGGAAAATGATGAGCAGGGCTATCCCTAACGAAAGTAGAACTCCTACCCTAGAGTGGATATCCTTGATGTGATAAGATTCACCGAAGATACCAGCAAAGATGGAGCCTGCAGCCATTCCACTAGTGATGGTCGACGAAATTCCAGCCATGAGTAGAGCCAAAGCAAAGACAATACTAGCTGCCTCGCCTAGCAACGGAGTGAGCAAGGATTGGGCCTGTTGCAATTCTTCGACGGGTGTTCCTGTCTGGAAGAAGGTAGCTGCTGCTAGCAGAATCATAGCACTATTGATGGCCCAGCCTACCAGCATGGAGAACAGGGTATCATAAAATTCGTATTTCAAACGTTTCTGAATAGCATTTTCGTCCTGCTTATTGTATTCGTGACTCTGAATAACTTCGGAATGGAGGAACAAATTGTGGGGCATCACAACTGCTCCCAGCACGCTCATGATTATCAGCATACTTCCCTGAGGAATGCTGGGCACTACCCACGAACGTACCGCCAAAGGCCAGTTGATGTCAACCAAAAAGAGCTCGTAAAGGAATGACAAGCCGATAATGGAAACAAAGGCGATGATGATGCGTTCAATCTTCTTGTACGAGTTGGAGAAGAGCATCACCAGTACAAACAAGGTGGTCAGGATGGCTCCCCACACGATAGGGACGCCGAACAGCATCTCCAAGGCAATGGCACCACCTAGAATTTCGGCTAATGAGGTAGAAATAGAGGCAAAAACAGCTGTAGTTAATACGGGACGTGAAACCCATTTGGGGCAATATTGGGTGGCTGCTTCGCTCAAGCAAAGACCGGTGACAATGCCCAAGTGAGCCACGTTATGCTGAAGAATTATCAGCATGATTGTGGAAAGTGTGACTACCCACAACAAGGCATAGCCGAATTCGGAACCGGCTGCAAAATTGGATGCCCAATTGCCTGGATCGATGAATCCCACCGTAACCAGCAGTCCAGGGCCAATGTATTTAAAAAAATCCAAGCCGCCTAGATAGCGTTTGTGATTCTTGTTCTTCAGTTCTTTCCAAATATTATTCATTGTCTCTAATTTCTAATCTAACAAAACTAAAAGCCGGGAAGTTCAACCCTTGTGAACCCTCCGACTTTTATCAATTGAATCAATTAAAAGTTCCATGCAAATGTCACTTCGTTCCATCCGGATGCGGAAAACCAGTCGATAGTTTTGAAATAGTCATTCCAATCCGTTCGAGATGAAACGGGGATGTATATGCCCAATCCGCAATAGTTTTCGGCATCCACCGCATAGTTCGATGGTCGGGCTTCGGTCAAACATCCTTTATATAATACTGCTTTATTCAACTTTTCGTCAAAGTCGGTAGGGATGTTTCCATCATTCAATTCCTTTACGAATTGACGTAAGTCGTAAGCTATATCTGGGCCGGAAGATTTACCATATTCTTGAAGAGAACTTACATCATAATCGGCCAGTTTATCCTTGTGAGATATGATTTCGTTTTTCAATGATGAAACTAAGGAATTGACTTCCTTGCTATTTATTAAGGCTACCGTTCCCCAAGCTGATTTCTTTTGGGTATAAAAATCAGTATAAAAGCTAATGAATTCTTGACAGATTTTCTTGTAAGAAGCTTCTGTTCCTTCGAACAAGGCCGGCATCAATTCCGTGCCATATGGAAAACCATATGCGGGAACTTCCATCACAGAAGCTATGAGATAATCGGCTACATCCTTGAAATCATAGCATACTTCGATTGTACCCATGTAACAAGCGTCGAATAGGATATAATCGAAATGAACTCCGGTTGAGCGGATGGCTTCAACCATGTCGGGCAGCAGAATGGTATTGTCTGTTCCTGGCCCATCTTGCCCGAAAGAGCGTGAAGTGAAGATACTATTTGTCCAAGCACTGGCATGTGAACCAAAAATCAATCCATAGCGGTTGGCTGGTGCAAGAGAAAGCATATCTTTTAAGACATTAGTCATCACATGCTTGCTTGCTGACATTTGTGTGGAATATTCTTTTACCACTTCTGCGGTAGCCATGATTACATCCATGTTATAGCTTTCATCCAAAGCCGGTAATCCGTTGATATTCCCCTCACCGTCTGTTTCGAATCTCAAGATGGCATGGGTTGCATTGTTTTCTCCAAAAGGTGTTTTTCCATCCCAATAAACTAATAAAGTGGCTGGCTTGTCCAACAATTGCAAACCCTGATACATGGCAACGATATTTTCGTATAAATCATCGTCCAAATTGTTGTTCGCAACCATGTAAGCAAGTACGGTCAACGGAGCCTTTACAATTTCAGGTTCAGGTACAACAGGGTCATTGCTAGAATCATCACTATTACATGAATAGAGACAAAATAGCAAGCATAATATTCCTAATACTTTTCTCATGCTCTAAATATTAATATCCTACCGCTTTCTTGAACTTAAAGCTTGAATCTACTTGTCGCAATTGACTCTTGCCGGATTTTTGATATTTTTCCTTCAATTTCTTGAGGCTCTTTTCAAGCTTGGCCTTGTTCTGATTGAAGTATACGAAACATGTGCGGTTCGCTGAGCCATATTTTTGCAACATGTAGTCTTGAAGTTGACTACTGTATTCGTAACGGAAGGGCAAGAATTTATCCTTGTCCAACTCCACACTATCCACAAACAAGACATCCGTAAAATAAACCAAAGAGTCGGCAAATGAGGCAGAAACACCAGCTACATATACTCCTTTCTTCTCGTCCCCCATGGTAAATGCTGAACTGAGAGCGAAAATTATCAATAAAGAGCTTAATACTTTCAGAAATTTCATGTTTATTCTATTCTTTAAAATTAATTCACAAAGATAATGAATCTGTTCAATATAACGAACTTCGACAGATTAATTAACATAAAAAGAAAAGAGGTTGTTGAAGGAACAACCTCTTTTTTGTCTTGCGGAAACCGAATCTTGTCTTAACCTAGATAGGACTTGAGCAACTTGCTACGCGAATTGGATCTTAATCTTCTAATAGCTTTTTCCTTAATCTGGCGAACACGCTCACGAGTGAGTCCGAATTTGTCGCCGATTTCTTCTAACGTCATTTCTTGCGTGTTAATACCGAAAAACATCTGGATGATTTCCTTTTCTCTTTCGGTCAGCGTAGAGAGTGCTCTATCAATTTCCCTCGAAAGTGATTCATTAACCAGCGAGCGGTCGGCCATTGGGGAGTCGTCGTTTACCAGTACGTCGAGCAAGCTGTTGTCCTCTCCTTCCACGAATGGAGCATCCACAGAGATGTGACGACCTGAAACTTTTAACGTATCCGAAATCTTGTCCACTGGGATTTCAAGTTCATCGGCCAGTTCTTCTGGTGAAGGGCGACGTTCGTTTTCCTGCTCGAATTTGGAGAAGGCTTTGCTGATTTTGTTCAGCGAACCTACCTGATTCAACGGAAGACGGACGATACGTGACTGTTCGGCCAATGCTTGAAGAATGGACTGGCGAATCCACCAAACGGCGTAACTGATAAACTTAAAACCACGTGTTTCGTCAAACTTTTCAGCAGCCTTAATCAAGCCCAAGTTGCCTTCGTTAATCAAATCGGGCAAGCTAAGACCTTGATTCTGATATTGTTTAGCTACAGAAACCACAAAACGAAGGTTGGCTCGGGTAAGTTTTTCAAGAGCAATGCGGTCGCCTTTGCGGATACGTTGAGCGAGCTCTACTTCTTCTTCTACAGTAATCAAGTCTTCGCGACCAATTTCCTGCAAATATTTGTCAAGCGAGGCACTCTCACGGTTAGTGATACTTTTGGTAATCTTTAATTGTCTCATTCTCTATAAAACAAATTTAGTTCGCAAATTTATAAAAAAGAATTGAGGGGACAAAATATTTATACCACTTTTCCCCTATCAATAAACAAGTAAACGAAAAAGATGCTGGCGAATTTATATTTCGTCAGCATCTTTTAAATGAAAGGTGTACGCCTTTCGATGGATTGGCGTACACCTTAGATATTACCTTAAAAATTCACACCCGATTGAAATCTAATTAAAAAGAGAGAAATAATTCTTTATCATTCTTGTGTTAAATCGACTGCATAGTTAGCACGCTTTCCTGATGGGAATACACCGCTCAAGAAAAGCACTTGATCAGTAGAGCGAGTGGCTTGTTTCACAATTTCTTCCAATTGTTCTACGGTCTTGACACTCTGTCCGTTAGCCTTCAGGATGATGAATCCCTTTCGTACACCGGCTTCTTGCATCTTACCATTTGATACACCGGTCACTTCAACACCCGAACCCAAATTCAACTGGCGTTTCAATTCTTGAGGAACTTCACGGAATGCGGCACCTAAGATTTCCATTCCGGCATTCTTCACCACCTTGGTGTTGCCCTGTTCGTTCTTCAAGACCATTTCAAGAGTCTTTTCTTTCTTGTCGCGGAGCACCTTCACGCTCACTTTGTCGCCCGGACGATGCTTAGCCAAAGCTTCTTGCAAACCAGCGAAATTCTTGACACGCTTGCCATCGATGCCGATAATGACGTCATTTTCCTGCAATACACCGGCTGCAGAGCCACCTTCCACGATTTCGCGTACCCAAACACCTTCGGTTGCACCGAGTTCCTTCACTTGTTCCTTGGTCTTTTCATCCATCAGCTGACCATCGTCATCAATTGGAGTACCCTTGATGCCAAGCATTGCACGTTGTACGGCACCGAATTGCTTCAAGTCGGCAATCACCTTGGTCATGATGCTGGTTGGGATAGCGAATCCATAACCCGAATAAGAACCTGTAGGCGAGTATAATACCGAGTTAATACCTACCAGTTCGCCACGAGCGTTCACCAATGCACCCCCACTATTACCTTGGTTGATGGCTGCATCTGTCTGGATAAACGATTCTACACCATTATTATATACACCTAATGAACGAGCCTTTGCACTGACGATACCAGCGGTTACGGTTGATGTCATGTTGAAAGGATTACCTACGGCCAATACCCATTCGCCAATCTTCAACTGATCAGAGTCGCCTACCGGGATAGTTGGGAGGTCATCGCCTTCGATTTTAACTAAAGCTAAATCGGTGCTTGGGTCGGTTCCGATGATTCTACCTTTGAATTCGCGTCCGTCATTCAGCTTTACACTGATGATGTCGGCATGGTCAATCACGTGATTGTTGGTCACGATGTAACCATCCTTCGAGATGATGACACCCGAGCCGAAACCTACCTTTTCAGGAGTCTGCACCTGACGTTGTTGTCCACCTCTGTTTCCAAACATATCGCCAAAGAATTCATAGAAAGGATCGCGTACGGTAACGGTCTGTGTCTTTGATTCTTGTGTGGACTTAATATGTACAACGGCATTTACTGAACTTTCGGCAGCACGAGTCAAGTCGACAGGTTGCATATCGCTTGCATTCAATGATGCAAATCTTGTATTAGGGTTTGTTTGGAAAACTTCATCAAAAGCCAATGTCTTATTTTGTTCAGGCTGCATCAATGAATAACTGGTTACACCAGCAACCCCTGCACTAATAGCTACAACAGCTACAGCTCCCAATAAAAAATTAATTGCTTTTTTCATAACTTCAAGTCTATTTAATTGTTAATTGTAATCGTTCGTTTAACATTTGTACCGCTAATGTAAAAACAAAAAATGTACAGTTGTATAGAATGACAGATAATTTTGTCGCTTTTTAACAGTGTAGTTAAATCGATTAACAGCACTTAACCGCCGATGGTGACAATTTTGCATTCGTTATCATTGTAAAATGACAATTGTGTCAGGGCTCATTTTCTTATCGTGATATGTCATGCGTTATGAAAAAAAAACGTATCTTTGCACTCAGAAAAGCAGTCGGACGGTCTGTCGCTGATGCCTTTGGCAGAAGAGGAAAGTCCGGGCAACACAGAGCATCCTACTTCCTAACGGAAAGCTGTCTGTAAAGGTGGAGTAATGCAGAAGAAAATAACCGCCATATCTTGATATGGTAAGGGTGAGAAGGTGGAGTAAGAGCCCACCAGTCGCATGGTGACATGTCGAGCTGTGCATCTTAGGAGTTGTAAGGTCATGTAAACCGGCATCAACGAGGGTTGCTCGCCCCACGTCGGAGGGTAGACCGCTAGAGCCTATTGGTGACAATGGGCGTAGATAAATGACAGACATCTTGTTCAAGCAAGAAACAGAACCCGGCTTATAGGCTGGCTGCTTTTTCCCTTTTTTCACTTAAAGCAGGAAGAGAGATGCATTTCAACATCAAAAAGACCAAACAATTCCTACTGGAAGACATCTGGCGAGTGACCGACGATGAAGTGAGCAAGAAAAGAGGCATGATTTATAATGCCATCAAGATTGCAACGCTTTCGGTACGCGAGTTTTCGCAAGGACGTATCATTAACAAGGCATCTGCTTTGACTTACAGCACCCTATTGGCCATCATCCCTACCCTAGCCATTCTTTTTGCCATTGCTCGTGGATTTGGCTTTGCCAATCTGCTGGAGACTCAATTCCGTAGCGGATTGGGTGGAGAAGCTTCGCAAACCGCCGAGATTGTGCTTTCCTTCATCGATTCCTACCTCAGTCATGCCAAAAGTGGAGTGTTCGTGGGCGTGGGTTTGATTATGCTCTTCTATACCGTCCTGCTTCTGACCAACAACATCGAACGCACGTTCAACTCCATCTGGCAAGTAAAGAAATCGCGTACCTTATATAGAAAGGTTACCGACTACTTCTCTCTGATGCTGATATTGCCCTTGTTGGTGATGCTTTCGAGCGGTATATCCATCTTCATCTCGACGATGGTCAAGAATATGGAAGAGTTTGTCCTCTTGGCACCGATTGTCAAGTTCCTGGTTCGTTTGACACCCTTTGCCATCACTTGTGCCATGTTCACTTCGCTCTACATCTTCATGCCCAATACCAAGGTGAAGTTCAAGTTTGCCATCGGGCCGGGCATCTTGGCGGGTACGGCTTTCCAGGCATTCCAATACCTGTACATCGGCACCCAGTTGTGGATTTCGAGATACAACGCTATCTATGGTAGTTTTGCGGCTATCCCGATGTTCCTCTTGTGGGCACAGATTTCGTGGAGTATCTGCTTGTATGGTGCCCAATTGTGCTATGTGGCCCAAAACTTGCGTAACTTCAGCTTTAGCAACGAAACGGAGAACATCAGCCGGAGGTATCACGACTTTCTGTGCATCCTTATCTTGTCGCTCATCTGTAAACGCTTCAAAACCGAATTGCCTCCGTATACGGCCGAATCGTTGAGTGACGAGCATAAAATCCCTATCCGACTGACCAAGCAGATTTTGTACGAATTGCAGGATTTGCACCTGATTTACGAAACTCAAGAGGAGGATGAGGATGAATCTGTAGGCTATTTGCCGGCCGTGGACATCAATAGCATGAATGTAGCAATGCTCCTAAGCCGACTCGATGAAGAAGGCTCAGAAGCATTCAAAATAGACCGTAGTAAGTATAATGCTCCTTGGGAAGCTTTGACGAAAGCTCGCGAGGAATATTATGCCAGCACCCGGGAAATACTTTTCAAGGATCTTTAATCAGCAAAGTGCATCATCCGGCTCAGATACTTGCCGATGATGTCGAATTCGATGTTGACGATACTTCCTACTTTAAAGGTGTGGAAATTGGTGTGCTCGAATGTGTAAGGGATGATAGCTACCTGGAAAGTGTTGTCGGTAGGATTGCACACGGTAAGGCTCACTCCGTTTACGGTAACCGAGCCCTTGTCTACGGTAAGGTATCCACGCTTGGCCATTTCCTTGTCGAACTTGTATTGAAAGGTGAAGTACCAGCTTCCTTCGGCATCCTCGACGGCAATGCATTCGGCAGTTTGGTCTACATGTCCTTGCACGATGTGTCCGTCCAGACGTCCGTTCATCATCATGCTACGTTCTACGTTCACCTTATCGCCCACCTGCAACAAACCGATGTTTGAGCGTTCGATGGTTTCCTTCATCGCGGTCACGGTATAAGTTCCATCCTGAATGGAAACCACGGTCAGACACACGCCATTGTGCGATACACTCTGGTCGATTTTCAGTTCATCTACAAACGAACACTCCATGGTGAGGTGTAAGTTTTCCTGGTCCTTTACGACGCGAACCACTTTTGCATATTCTTCTACAATTCCTGAGAACATAATTATTTGCACATTAAGTTTATGATTGCACAAAGATAGTATAAAAATGTATGCGAAAAAATAGCCTTTCTACAAAAACTTACATCGTTGATGCAATGCTTGTTGGTTAAAAAATGACCTTATTTTATCGAATAAATGCGTCTCTCCATCCACATATATGTATTAGAAAGCGAAAAATATTGATTAAAATAAAAAAAAATCCTACTTTTGAGGGGTTATTTTAGGTAGATTTCAGTAAAGAATCCTTCAAAATCTCATTCATTTATGAAAAAAATATCGGTTATCCCGAAGAAAAAATTCGAAATATTCATCCACATCATCAGTTGGTTGTTCGTTTTCACCATACCACTGATACTTGAGGATCGTGACAATGTATTCTATTGGGACAAGTATCTCAAGCATTTGGTGGTACTTGTTTCTTATTGCATCATCTTTTATGTCAATTGTTTCGTATTCATCCCACGATACTGGATTCATAAGAAAACGGCAAAATTCATTGGTGCCAACATCCTTTTTCTGGGATTATTGACTCTGGGCATTTATTTGTATCAGGATACGTTCTTCCCTCCTCCACCTCATATTAAATTGTCTTACATACCCTTGTCGCATCAGATTTCCTTCCATTTACGCCACCTGTTGCCCATGACCTTCGTGGTGGCTTTGAGTATGGTTATCCGGATGAGTCAGCAATGGTATTCGATGAAGGATAAATTGATTGAAATAGAAAACGAGAAGACCGAAGCCGAGTTGAAAAACCTGAAGAACCAGCTGAATCCGCACTTTTTGCTGAATACACTGAATAATATTTATGCATTGATTTCGTTCAACACCAACAAGGCTCAGGAAGCCGTACAGGAGCTAAGCAAACTACTCCGATACGTGCTTTACGAAAATCAGTCGCCTTATGTACCCCTACAGAAGGAACTCGATTTCATCAATAATTACGTTTCGTTGATGCGTATCCGGGTATCCAAATCGGTGAACGTAAACTTGAAACTCGAAGAAGGGCCGAAGGATATCCAGATTTCACCACTGCTCTTTATCTCGCTGATAGAGAATGCTTTCAAACATGGAATCAGTCCTACTGAGGTAAGCTTCATCAACATCTCTATCCAGGGAAATGGGGATGGAAGCGTGCGTTGCGAAATTAAGAACAGCAATTATCCCAAGTCGATTACAGACAAGAGCGGAAGCGGAATCGGACTTGAACAGGTACACCGACGCTTGGAACTTTTATATCCCGGTAAGTATAATTGGCATCACGGAGTGAGCTTCGACGGACAGACTTACCTTTCAGTATTAACTATTTATACAGAATAAACATGCAATTGAATTGTATTATTATAGACGATGAACCGTTGGCATTAGAGTTGCTTGAGAGCTATGTCAAGAACACTCCTTTCCTGAACTTGGTAGGCACTTATTCGAGTGCCGTACAGGCCATGAACGATGCGATAAACAGCGAGCCGGTGCATTTGATGTTCCTCGACATCCAGATGCCGGGACTTAATGGATTAGAGTATTCCAAGCTTGTAAGCCCCGAGACACGCATCATCTTTACCACTGCTTTTGGTCAATATGCGTTGGAAAGCTACAAGGTAAATGCCCTCGATTACCTGCTGAAGCCTATCAGCTACACCGACTTTCTGCAGGCCGTGAACAAGGCTGTGAAATGGTTTGAGCTTCAGACTCCTAAAAGCACCTCCATCAAGGAAGCTGATTCGGACAATGCAGAGTATATTTATGTAAAGAGTGATTACAAACTGATACAAATCCCATTGGATAAAATCCTTTACATCGAAGGTTTGAAGGACTATGTAAAGATTCATTTAGAGGATGAACCTCGCCCTGTCTTATCCTTGCTGAGCATCAAGACGGCCGAAGAAAAGTTGCCGACCGACCGATTTATCCGTGTGCATCGTTCGTACATCGTTCAAAGAAGCAAAATTAAGGTCATCGAAAAGAGCCGCATTGTGTTCAACAAGCAATATATTCCTATCTCTGAAAGCTATAAACAAGAGGTTTTGAACTATATAAATGAGCATTCTCTCTAATTTTTCAGTGTTTTTGAATAAAAAATAGGCAATTTTTATCTTCTTTTTTTGAAATTTTAATTTTTTTCAATATATTTGTCTCGAAGTTGTGAAACTTCATGTAAGAATAGTTTAGTTAAGTCTAGTTTAGTTTTTGTGTTGTAGTAAAGGGCCTTGCAAGCGTGCTTGGCCCTTTATGATTATATATATACAACAAAACGGTTGTTTAAATTGCTTCAATAACCGGATTCTATTATCTTTGCATGAAAATAAAATATGATTATGAAAACATTCAGAATTGGTTTGCTTGGCAAGATCATCATTGCCATCGCATTGGGAGTATTGTTCGGCAATTTCCTTCCTGATACAATTGTCAGGATTTTCATTACATTCAACGGAATTTTCAGCGAATTTCTGGGATTCATCATCCCATTAATCATAATCGGATTGGTAACACCGGCCATTGCCGACATCGGTTCGCAAGCCGGTAAGATGTTGCTTGTAACCACCTTGGTGGCCTACGGAGCGACACTATTCTCGGGATTCCTCTCCTACTTTACCGGGGTAACCTTCTTCCCCTCCATCATCACTCCGGGTGCATCGATGGATCAGATAGCCAATGCTCAAGAGCTGGCTCCGTTCTTTACCGTAACCATTCCACCAGCCATGAACGTGATGACAGCCCTCATCATGTCGTTCACGTTGGGGCTTGGCATCGCTCACCTCAGCGGACAGGTGTTGAAGAATGCGTTCAACGATTTCAGAGAAGTCATCACCATGACCATCCAGTCGGTCATCATCCCGCTACTGCCCCTCTACATCTTCGGCATTTTCTTGAACATGACTTATAGCGGACAGGTATACAGCGTGTTGACCGTCTTCATCAAGATTATCGGAATCATCTTTGTGCTACACATTTTGTTGCTGATTTTGCAATATGTCGTGGCTTCGTTGTTTGCTCATAACAATCCATTTAAGGCCCTTTTGCGGATGCTTCCGGCCTATTTTACGGCACTAGGCACCCAATCGTCGGCCGCAACTATCCCGGTTACCATGCGTCAAACCATCAAGAACGGGGTGAACGAAGGCATTGCAGGATTCGTGATTCCACTCTGTGCCACCATCCACCTGTCGGGTAGTACCCTGAAGATTGTGGCCTGTGCTTTGGCTCTGATGTTGATGCAAGGCATGCCGTTCGATTTCGGTATGTTTGCCGGATTTATCTTCATGTTGGGCATTACGATGGTAGCTGCACCAGGTGTTCCGGGTGGTGCAATCATGGCTTCCTTGGGTGTTTTGCAATCGATGCTGGGCTTCGGCGAGAGCGAACAGGCCCTGATGATTGCCCTTTACATTGCCATGGACAGCTTCGGCACAGCTTGTAACGTAACAGGCGACGGTGCCATTGCCCTTATCATCAACAAATTGTACGGCAAGAAACAAGTATAGTTAAATAGTTGATAATCAATTAAGAATGGCCGGTTGTTTGCATTAGTTGCTGAACAACCGGCCATGTTGTTTTTCGGCTCTATTGCTATTAAAAGCGATTACAGATGACAGATTACAGTTATTTTGAAAAAGAAAATAGAGTAAAAAGAGTAGAATAGATTTTTTAATTATATATAATTAAAGATTTTCTTTCATCATTTTCTCCGATTTAAATAAACTGTAATCTGTAATCTGTAATCCACCTTGCTTGCAATAACCTCAAAAACTGAAACGCCTTCGCATACTCATTCATTCGCCTTTATGTTTGAAAATTCTGCCTTCACAGGCGAAAAAAGTAAGAAAAAATATCCCGAAATACTTGACAAGCGGTGTCCCGAGATTGTATCTTTGTTGTTGTAAGCTTACTACTATTCACTAAACACAAAAACTAAACTATGAAAACAACCCATGTTTGGCCAAACATGCTGCATGTCATCCCGAAGCTGTTGATAATGCTTGTAGCCACCTTCTGCTTCAGCGTGTGCCTGGCACAAGGCACCAACGAAAAGAGGGCATGCAGAACTACACACCCTCTTTCCAGTCAAAACTATATAGCTGTCGATTTAGAACAATTGAATCAGCAACAACCCCACCGCCAGGGATGTAATGGTGGTTATCAATCCGGGCATCATGAACGAGTGATTCAGAATCCATTTGCCAATGCCGGTAGTACCCGTACGGTCGAAGTTAATGGCAGCAACCACGGTAGGATAGTTCGGGATGAAGAAGTAACCGTTCACGGCAGGGAACAAGGCAATGAGCATCATTGGCGAAATGCCCAAGGCAATGCCCAGCGGAACAATGGCACGAACCGTAGCAGCCTGACTATAAAGCAGGATGGACATCACAAACAGAGCCACCCCAAAGAGCCAAGGCATTTCGGTAACAATGTCCTCGATGGAAGCAGTCAGCTCGGTAATGTTTCCGTTGATGAATGTGTCGCCCATCCACGCAATACCGAAGATGGCAATCACCGCCTGCATACCGGCCGGGAAGATGCTTCCCTGAGTAGCCTTGATACCATCGGTACGGGTAATGATGAGAATCAACGCAGCTGCCGAAAGCATCAGGATTTCGATGAGCGAAGGCATGCCGAGAGCCACACCGTCGAAGGTAGGACGCAACGATGGAACCGAGCCGAACAACACGATGAGCAACGTAGCGGTGATGAACAGACCTACCGACAGGCGGGCATTGAACAAGTTCTTCACATCGTTTAACTGGACATGCTTGTTGTCTATCATACCGCTCTCCAATCGGCGGAGGTATTCAGGGTCTTCCATCAGTTCCTTGCCTACTCGCATCGAGAAGAAAGCACCCACCAGAATACCGATGATGGTAGACGGCACACAAATCTTAAGGATGTCGAACAAAGTGATATCGAAGCCGGCCAGCAAGCCCAACAATGCAACCGTAGCTGCCGAGATGGGACTGGCGGTAATACCTTGCTGAGAAGCAATCACGGCGATACCCAACGGACGTTCAGGACGAATCTTCGTCTCAGCAGCCACTTCGGCAATCACCGGAAGCACCGAGTAAGCCACGTGACCTGTACCGGCCAAGAAGGTAAAGAAATAAGTGACAAACGGAGCCAGGATAGTGACATGCGACGGATTTTTACGCAACATTCTTTCGGCAATCTTGACCATGTAATCAAGTCCGCCCGCAGCTTGCATGCACGATGCCGCCGAGATGACCGCAGCAATCATCAGCATCACATCGATAGGAGGAGCCGTAGGCTGGAGTCCGAACACAAAAGTCAGGATGGCAAGTCCTACACCACCCATTACACCAAGGCCGATGCCTCCAAGACGGGCACCGATAATAATCGCCACGAGGACGAACAATAATTGTATCAGCATGTCGAAGTGTTTTTCAAGTTTAGATGCAAAGATAGCAAAAATTCGGAATCGATGCTAATAAACTTTAGAGCGTCAAAGACTCGATGTGAATACCATCCACGGTCAAGTCGTTCAACTTAGGCACCGCATAGGTAAAGTGAGGCATAGCCGAGTGCTTATCCAGTGCTTCCTGACTTTCCCAAGTTTCGCAGAACATCATCACACGCGGATTGGTGGTGCTTTGATAAAGGTCGTAGCCCTTGTTGCCTTCGTCCTGACGTGACTTGGCTACCAGTTCGTCACTCAAAGCCTTCACTTGTTCGAGGCTAACATCTTCTTTCAACGTAAAAAATACATTCAGTCTAATCATAATGATTGATATTTAAAAGGTTAATAATAATCGTTTCATCAGCTATGCCGTTTCAGGCAGAGCGTATGCGTGATGCAAGGTGGTAACTCGTCGGGATAATGAGACACCATGATGAGGGTCTTTCCCTCCCGATTGCTGAAAGTCTCAATAATCTCTTTCACTAACTGACGGTTCTTCATGTCCAGCCCGTGAAGCGGTTCGTCCAGAATCAGCAACTCAGGGTCCTTGACGAAAGCTCGTGCCAGCAACACCAAGCGTTGTTCACCACTCGATAGTTGCAGATAGTTGCGATTCTTCAAGTCGGCAATGCCAAACAAGTCCATCCACCATTCGCACACCTCCAGTTCGTCGGGATGCGGACGTTTGTAGAGCCCGATGGTATCGTGCAACCCACTGGCCACAATATCGATGGCCGGCAAGTTCTTGGAGTATGCCCGGTGCATTTCAGGACTCACATAGCCGATGTGCTTCTTGATTTCCCAGATGCTTTCGCCCGACCCTCTGCGGTTTCCAAACAAGGAAATGTGGCAGGCATAGCTTTGCGGATTGTCGGCACAAATCAGGCTCAACAAGGTGGATTTGCCCGACCCATTGTCGCCACACAAGGCCCACTTCTCCCCTTTCCGAATGACCCAGTTCAAGCTATCCAGTATCACTCGCTCGCCGTAACGAATGGTTACATCGTCCATCTTCACCACCTCATCCGGTAGGTTCATCCCTTCTTTCATCTTCAATCCTTGTAGCAAGCTTGCCTTCTGTTCGGATAATTGATTATTCTTCGATGGCTTGAACGAAGAAAGATAATCCGTCAGGGTAAGCTTGGGGCCACAAGTACGGTTTTCTACCCGAACGACATGCGTCATATACTTAGGTATATCATCGGTTTTCGAAAGTACCAGGATAATTTGCAAGTGCGTAGTGCAGATAAGTTGTTCGAGCAAGTCCTGCAAAAGGCTTCTAGTCTTCCCGTCCAACCCGATGAAGGGATTGTCCAGAATCAGCACTTTAGGCTTGGATAGCAACGTCTTGACTAGCTGGAATTTCCTCAACTCTCCACTCGATAGCAGGATGATGTGTTTGTCCAGAAGCGGAGTAATGCCAAACAGGTCGTAAAGCGAATCCTTTAGGTCGGCATCCGAAGCATTGGGCAACAAGTCCTTCACCAGCGGAGTAATCTCCATGTCTTGCGAATTCCATCGTTGCTGGTAGTAGAAGTTCGAGTCAAAATCGCCATACGAATCTCTGAAACGGATGTATTTGATATGGTCGTACATCAAGTTCGAGCCGGTATCCCCAAAGTGGTACACCACCTCATTCAGAAGCAAGGGCCACTTACCGGTCAGAATATCCACCAGCAAGCTCTTCCCTCCTCCATTAGGTCCTACCAGGGCCAGTTGTTCATCCTTGTTCAGGGTGAAATTAACCGGTTCTGCCATCCGGTAAAGCGGATGACGAGGGACTCCATTCTCTATCTTGATAACAGGATACATTGATTTGATTCGTTATTTGACAAGCAAATATACGAATTATCCCATAAAGAGTTACAAAAGGATATAAAAAAGTAATATCGTACAATAAATCTTCTAAAACAACCTAATTTGATGGATTAAAATGTTTTGATATTAAGAAATAAACAACCAATTTTGCAAAAGATTGTTTATAGTTAGCTAATTTATCCAATAAACGTACATATGAGAGATTACAACATGAAGACTTTGCTATTATCGGTTATTCTCCTTTTCTTTGGGGCAATCCCCTCAACTCAGGCCAATTCGCAAATACCTCGTAAGAAAGTAGGTCTCGTACTGAGTGGTGGCGGTGCTAAAGGGATGGCTCACATCGGTGCCTTAAAAGTGATAGAGAAGGCAGGTATCCCCATCGACTATGTGGTGGGAACAAGTATGGGCTCCATCATCGGCGGATTGTATTCCATCGGATATACCCCCGAACAGATGGATAGCTTGGTGAGGAAACAAGACTGGCAATTCTTGTTGAGCGACCGGACTCCGAGAAAAGAAAAGAATCTGTCCGAACGCGAGGCAGATGAGAAATACATCATTTCCGTACCCTTCAGCAAGATAGCCATCAAGGAGGTGACGGGCGGACTTATCAAAGGTCAGAACATTGCTAACCTATTCAGTGAGTTGACTTTAGGCTACCATGATTCAATCAATTTCAATCGGTTGCCCATCCCATTTGCTTGCGTGTCCGAGAACATAGTCAATGGAGAAGAGTATGTGTTTCATGAAGGAATTCTTGCTCAAGCCATGAGAGCCAGCATGGCTATCCCCGGTGTGTTTACTCCCGTGCGAATGGACAACATGGTCTTGATAGATGGAGGCGTCATCAATAACTATCCCGTTGATATTGCTAAGAAAATGGGTGCCGACATCATCATCGGTGTCGATGTACAAAGCGAATTGAAACCTGCCGACGAGTTGGATGGTGCCGGTGCTATATTGGCTCAGTTGGTCGATTTGATGGGACAAGAAACCTACCTCAAGAACCTGGACGAAACGAACGTACACATCAAGGTAGATGTGGAGGGATTCTCAGCTGCCAGCTTCTCACAACTAGCCATCGACTCATTAATTAATCGAGGTGAAAGAGCTGCTTTACAAGAAGAAAACGCTCTGATTGCTTTGAAAAAAGAAATCGGTATACCGGCCGATTACATGCCAAAACGTAAAACGTATTATATCCCCGAAGAGGTGGTCATGATCAAGCAAATCAGTTTCGAGGGATTGGATGAAGAAGACAAGAAATGGATTATCAAGCGATGCGACCTGAGAGAAAATGGATTCAATACACTGGAAAGAATCGAAGGTGCAACATCCATCATCCGAGCCAACACCACCTATTCGAGTGTCACTTACAAGCTCCAGAAAGAATCGGGCAACGAATACAATCTGGTATACACCATCAACAAAAAGCAGGAGAACAAGATTAATATAGGTATCCGTTTCGACTCGGAAGAAATCGCGACCCTCTTGCTCAATGCCGAAACGACCTTGAAAACCAAAACGCCCTCATACTTATCGGCCACTGCCCGATTAGGCAAACGTTATGGAGCTAAATTCAGCTATGGCATAGAGCCTTCGCCACTTTCCAATTTGAGCCTATCCTACCATTTCCAGTATAATAACATCGACTATAATTACAACGGGAATCATGCCTTCAATTCACGATTCAGATACCACAAAGGCGAAATATCCTACAACAACGTGTGGTTGAGAAATTTCCGTTTTGGTATTGGCACCTGCTACGAATTGTACGACTATGGGAAATTCTTGTATACGCAAGGTTTTGATGGTGTCCACATCGGAAACGAACATTTCTTCAATTATTTTGCTAACCTCTATTACGACACTTTCGATAAGGCCTACTTCCCTTCGAAAGGTATCAGAGCCTATGGTGCCTACACGTTGTACACGGACAACTTCTTTGAATACGAGGACAAATCGCCATTTTCGGGAGTGCTTGCCTCTTTCGAGGGTGTATTACCTGTTACGCAAAGTTTTTCGATTATTCCTTCTGTGCACGGACGCCTGTTGTTTGGAAGCAATGTCCCCTACTCGAAGATGAACATCATGGGAGGCGACATCATGGAGAAATACCTGCCCAACCAATTACCATTTTATGGTACAACCCAAGTAGAATTAATGGGCAACTCCTTGATGATAGGAAGTGTGAAATTACGTCAAAGGATAAGTGGAATCCATTACCTGACTCTAGCCGGCAATTATGCCTTGAATAGTTATAAGCTGAAAAATGTTTTCCAGGAAAGAACCATGTTCGGTTGTGCCCTCACATATGGAATAGATAGCATGTTTGGTCCATTGGAGGCTACGTTGAACTATTCAAACAAATCGAAGAATGTAGAATTCTACATCAATTTAGGATATAAGTTCTAAAAAGAAAGTGGGTGTGTATTATAACACACCCACTTCTTGTTTTTTCCCCGACTCACCATTATTGGTGAATAATCATAGCCGATTGGGCAGGGATAATCATTTCCGCTCCATTCACCTTGCCCATACCATTCAAATTGATTTTACCATCCTTGCATACTACCGTATACGCACCCTTAGGGATGCTTACTTTAGCAGCTTCCCTCCGGCTATTGAATGCGACAATGATGTTCTTCCAGGAATCGCCATTGGCGTTATCCTTCAAGATGAAAGCAATGACATTCTGACCTTCTACCGTCAAGAACTCCATATGTTTGCGAACCATGTCTGCATCGCCCATTCGGAAAGCTGGATGAGCCTTTCGCATAGCAATCAATGTCTTGATATAGTCGAACACTTCCCGGTAGGTGGATTTCTGTTTCCAATCGATGGTGTTGATGTTATCCGGACTATTGTATGAATTGTGTACACCCTTCTTGTCACGCATCACCTCATCACCGGCAAAGATGAAAGGCACACCTTGCGAAGTGAAAACAAATGTTTCGGCCAACTTATGCAAGGCAATGCGTTCGGCTTCACTTGCATCGGCAGGGAGAGTATGCTTGATACGGTCGGCCAGGCACATATCATCGTGACAACTTACATAGCTAATCATCTGAGTAGGTTGTGTAGCCCATGGCTTCTTGCTATAATTAACCGAATCATTAATTACCTGAGGATGAGGAATACATCCCACCAAACCATACATGACACTCATTTCATGTCCCGGATTGCCTATCAAGAATGCTCCGTCCTTATCATCACTCCAAGGTCCACGGAGGCCATCACGCATTTCGTCCGAGAATACGGCTATACCCGGCATCTTGTAGGCATTTGCCTTCATGGCCAAATCTTCTTCCTTCATTTGTGGAGCACTGGCTGCCCATCCTTCACCATATACAAAGATGGTAGGGTCTATCTTATTCAAAGCGGCACGGATTTCGTTCATGGTTTCGATATCATGGATACCCATCAAGTCGAAACGGAAACCATCAATGTGGTACTCATTTACCCAATGCAAGACCGATTCAATCATATACTTACGCATCATGGCTCGGTCGCTGGCGGTTTCGTTTCCACAACCCGAGCCATCGGCCAACTTACCGTCTTTGGTAAATCGATAGAAATAACCGGGTACGGTCAATTCGAAATTACTATTTTCGGTATTGAACGTATGATTATACACCACGTCAAGAACCACACGGATACCGGCCTTGTGTAAAGCTTGTACCATTTGCTTGAATTCCTTGATACGAACCGCAGGGTTGTACGGATCGGTTGAATACGAACCATCAGGAACATTGTAATTCACAGGGTCGTATCCCCAATTGTATTGTGCCTTGTTCAATTGGCTTTCGTCTACGGACGCATAATCATACGAAGGAAGAATATGTACGTGGTTCACGCCCAATTCCTTGAGATGGTCAATCCCGGTCATTTCGCCTAAGGAGCTCTTGGTGCCTTGTTCGGTAAGAGCCAGGAACTTGCCTTTGTTGGAAATGCCTGATACAGAATCGAGTGAAAAATCACGATGATGCATTTCGTACACTACAATATCGGCAAAGCTATTCAAAGCTGGACGCACATCGTTTTCCCAACCTTCTGGGTCGGTGGTATCCAAGTCAAGAACTGCTGCTCTTCTTCCATTGACACCAACGGCCTTTGCCATGATGCCCGGAGTATCGCCTAACCATTTCCCGTCAACTTTTACATTGAAGGTATAGAACTTTCCATGAAGGTCTTCTTTAATCGTTACCGTCCATGTACCATCTTCGCCCCTTTCCATGTTATGTGTGCCATAGGCCGAGCCTTCGTGACCTGATTCGTAAAGCAAGACCTTGACTTCATCGGCTACGGGCGACCATAACGAAAACTTGGTTTCTGAAGGTGAATAATCCATTTCAGTCAATTCTCCTTCACGAACTGGATAACTTTCGAACGAAGTGTATTCTTTTTTGACCGACTGACAACTGATGGTAGTCGAAACAATCGATGCTAAAATAAGATTTTTTACTTTCATAGAATTACTTGATTATTTTGTTCGGGTTCTTGTTTATAAAATCTTTCCAACTGGTATAGGCCTTTACCGTTTGAGGACGATTCAGTTGAAGGTAATGGCAATAGGCTGCTGCTAGTGCATCCGTAGCATCCAGAAAAGGTCCGGTCATTTCATCATTCAACTTCAACATTCGCTTCAACATATCGGCCACTTGCTCTTTACTGGCCTGTCCGTTTCCGGTGATGGACATCTTGATTTTCAGAGGTGCATATTCGGTAATAGGAATATCTCTTTCCAATGCAGCTGCCATGGCTACTCCTTGAGCACGCCCTAGTTTCAACATCGATTGCACATTCTTCCCGAAGAAAGGAGCTTCGATGGCCAATTCATCAGGAAGATAGGACTTGATGATGCCGGTTACACGTTTATGAATATGCCCCAACTTGAGATAATGGTTGGCATATTTACGAAGGTCAATGACTCCCAAAGTGACCACATGTGGTTTGGAATCAATGATTTGCAAAACTCCGTATCCCATCAAGTTGGTGCCTGGGTCAATGCCTAGGATAACTTTATCTTTTATCGGCTTGCTCACTTGATGACCTCCATCAAGGTAGGAAATCCTACCACCTTATCTCTAAAAATCTTCATCAATTCTTCGTTCAGCTTCATTCCTTGCTCAGTATGCCAACGATGCAAGGTAGCCGTGTCTTCTACTTCCCATTGCAAGGAAAAACATTCACTATCAGCCTCCTGATGACTGATAATTTGGGTAAGCCTTGGATGAGACAATTTTCCATTTTCCTCAACTTGAGGAATGTAGCATTCACTCAACCATATAACTAGATTTCTTGCTTCTGCCAATTCAACCTGGTAGGTCGTATTATATATCAACATAATTCAATTTGTTTTACTTACGCAAATATAAGGATAAAAAGATAAAAGACCATACAAAGTAAAAATCTTTTGGATAGGCTAACTTTATTTTTCATCCATAACTTATTTTTTCTTACGTTCTCTGTTAGAGGCTTTTTAACTTTTTAAAAAAATTATTGAAATAAAAGGCTTCAAATGATGAAATTATGATACAAAAACTTATCTTTGTCATATCAGAAATATTTATGAAAATCTAACCTTAAAAACATTCTTCATGAGAGCGACATTTATATCCATCTGCCTCTGCCTATTACTAACGGCATGTAATCAAAGAGTAATCGAGATTCCCGAAATACTAAAGAACCATCCGGACAGAGCTTCTTTCGTTAAACTCGATGACCCGAACACCCAACCTATCGTGTTGTTCAACGGAAAAGACTTGACCAATTTCTATACTTACAATACCCAAAACGGGATAAACAATGATGTAGAGCATAACTATCAAGTACAGGATGGAGTCTTGTATTTTGCCGGCCCCAAGCCCGGATATCTTGCCACAAACGATTCGTTCAAGAACTATTACCTGAAGGCTCAGGTGCGTTGGGGAGAAACCAAATACCCCCCTCGCATGAAGTCTCCGCGTGATAGTGGCATCATCTTCCACTTTACCGAAGACAGAGTATGGCCCACCAGCTTTGAATTTCAAGTGCAAGAAGGTGACATGGGAGACAATTGGTGTACAGGACCTGTAACCTGCACCGATAGCAAAGGTACCCCCTATCCTTTGAACAAGGAAAACCGAATCATCAAATATGCCGATGCCGAAAAGCCTAGTGGAGAATGGAATTTGTTGGAAATGCTTTGCTACGACAATCATGCCGAATATTATGTGAATGGTGTTAAAGTAAACGACATCCATAACTTGAGCCTGACGGAAGGCAAGATTCTCTTCCAATTGGAATTTGCCGATGTATATTATAAGGATATCGAACTCATACCATTGAAGTAAAAAAGCAAAGAACTCTGACTCAATCCATGAATCAGAGTTCTTCATTTTAGTGGAGCATACGAGACTCGAACTCGTCACCTTTAGACTGCCAGTCTAACGCTCTAGCCAGATGAGCTAATGCCCCCTCTTGTAAATCCGATGCAAATTTACAGATAAAATTGACACATGCAAGTATTTTTGAAAAATATCTTTTCATTCGAAGAAAAAAACTTGAACACATCCTCCCCAAGATGCGAAGACAAAAGAAAATTTCGCCTTCATCTTTATAGTAAAACGCCTTAATGTTTTTGCGATTCTTTATTGTGGCATCTGTTTTTTTCATGTATCTTTGTACCTTAATTAATATAAAGGATACAAATTTTATAAAATAGACCTAAATGAAAAGAAATCTAACATCGTTGTTCATGGCCCTCTTCTTGGGATTCATGACATCATGCGGAACTCAATCCGTTTCAGACAAGGTGTATAATCAAGGTATCAACTTGATTCCTGCACCCTTATCAATGCAACAACAAGATGGCAAGTTTACACTTACATCAAGTACAAGCTTCAAGGCTTCTTCAGAAGAAGCCAAATCTGTGGCCGAATTCTTCGTTAAAAAGTTGAAAGCTTCAACAGGTTTCGACTTGGCTATCAACGATGCAAAGGGTGACATTGTATTGAACATTGACCCTTCATTGAACATGAATGAAGAAGGCTACAAGCTCGAAGTGACACCTTCGGCTATCAACATCAACGCCAAGACTCCGGCCGGTGTATTCTATGGTATGCAAACCGTTCTCCAACTCCTCCCTGCTGAAGTGGAAAGCAAAACCGTAGTGAATACAGATTGGACCATGCCTTGTGTAGTCATCGAAGATGCTCCACGTTTCGTTTACCGTGGTATTCACTTCGATCCATGCCGTCACTTCATGACCGTGGAAGAAACCAAGCGTCAACTCGACATCATGGCCATGCTTAAAATGAACCAAATGCACTGGCACTTGACAGAAGACCAAGGTTGGCGTATCGAAATCAAGAAGTATCCGAAGTTGACCGAAGTAGGTGCAACCCGTGTAGAAGGCGAAGGCAACACTTACGGACCTTTCTATTATACTCAAGAAGAAGTGAAGGACATCGTGGCTTATGCTGCTGAACGTTTCATCACCGTGATTCCTGAGTTGGAAACTCCGGGTCATGAACTAGCTGCTATCGCTGCTTACCCTCACCTCTCATGTACAGGCGAAGAAGTTTCAACCCGTATCGTATGGGGTGTAGAAGAACTGGTAATGTGTGCAGGTAAGGAAGACATGTTCGAATTCCTCGAAGATGTAGTTGAAGAAATGGTTCCCCTCTTCCCAGGCACATACTTCCACATCGGAGGTGACGAATCACCGAAGGAACATTGGGAAAAATGTCCGAAGTGTCAAGAACGCATCCGCAAGGAAGGCTTGCAAGCTAAGGACGGACACTCAGCTGAAGAACGTCTTCAAAGCTATGTAATTGGTCGCATGGAAAAGATGTTGGCTAAGCATGGTAAGAAAATCATCGGTTGGGACGAAATCCTTCAGGGTGGTTTGAGTCCGGATGCAACCGTTATGTCATGGCAAGGTGAAGAAGGTGGTATCGCATCCGCTCTCCAATCGCACGATGTCATCATGACTCCTGGTGGAAATGGTATGTACCTCGACCACTTCCAAGGTGACCCGAAGGTTGAACCAGTAACTATCGGTGGTATGAACACATTGGAAAAGGTATACAACTACAACCCGGTTCCTGATACATTGGTAACATTGAACAAGGCTCATCACATCTTGGGTGTTCAGTGCAACAACTGGTCAGAATACATGTACACCAACGCACAACGCGAATACATGATGTACCCACGTGCAGTTGCCATTGCCGAAATCGGTTGGACAGCTTTGGACAAGAAAGACTACAAGGATTTCGAACGTCGTGTAAACAATGCTTATGTTCGTTTGGATGGTCATGGTGTAAACTATCACATTCCTCAACCAGAACAACCTAATGGTTCATGCAACTTTGTAGCCTTCGTTGATTCAGTAAGCATGCCTTTCCAAACTACCCGTCCTATCACAATGGTATACACTACCGACGGAAGCGAACCAACTCCGGCTTCAGCCCAATACACTGAACCATTGAAGTTCACTGAAACAACCACATTGAAGATTCGTTCCGTATTACCTTCAGGCAAGATGAGTCCTACTCGTACCATTACCGTTGAAAAGCAAGCTTTGGCACCGGCCAAGACATTGGAAAAGCCAATGAATGGTTTGAAGATGAAAATGGCTTACGGATATTACTTGAATACACCTGAATTGATGAAGGCAACAGATTGGAAGGAATTGACTATCAAGTCACTCCGCGACATCCGTAGTCAAGAACCTACCTGGGAAAACATGCGTGGTGTAAAATACTATGGTGCCATTGCAACCGGTTATGTAGAAATCCCAGAAGACGGTGTATACTATTTCAGCTCAGACAATGAAGAAGTTTGGATTGATGGCAAATTGCTCGTCAATAACGGTGGTAAAGTAAAACGTTTCTCTAACAACGACTCATCAGCTGCATTGTGCAAGGGCCTTCATGAAATTAAGGTTGTATTCTGTAGCCACATCATCGGTGGTTGGCCATCAGCATGGAACAATGGCTCAGTGATGATTCGCAAGTCGGATGCAGAAAAGTTCGAACCAATCAAGCCTGAACAATTATTCTATTAATCAAATAATTGAAAATGAAAAAGTGGGTGTGTATAATGCACATCCACTTTTTTTATCATATCATTCAAAGAAAAGAAGGACGTTTGGCACCATCATTGCAAACACCTAAAAGAATAAGGATTTTTATTGCAAACTTCATGGCTTTGTATTTTCTTTGTAGTAGAAAACAAAGCCTTTTTTATGAACGAAAATCCACATTTACTCGTATATAAAGCATCTGCTGGTTCTGGTAAAACGTTTACCTTAGCCGTAGAGTACATCAAACACTTGATAAAAAATCCGAACGCTTATAGAAACATCTTGGCCGTAACTTTTACCAATAAAGCTACTACCGAAATGAAAACAAGAATCTTAGAACAGCTCTATGGCATCTGGACAAACGACAAAGCCTCTTTACCTTATTTGAACAAGGTAAAGGAAGAGCTTAACATGCCGGAAGAAACCATTCGTGAAAGGGCAGGTAAAGCATTGAACCTGATGATACACGATTATAGCCGATTTCGTGTGGAAACCATCGACTCCTTCTTCCAATCAATCATGCGTAATCTGGCACGCGAATTGGAGCTTGGTGCCGGATTGAATATTGAGCTTGATAATATAACCGCTTTAAGTGAGGCGGTTGACTCGATGATAGAAAAGTTAGATCGGAACTCCCCTATCCTATATTGGTTACTTGACTATATTGAAGAACGCATTCAAAGCGACAAGCAATGGAAAGTAGCCAAAGAAATCAAAGAGTTCGGGAAAAACATCTTCAATGAAATATACATCGAAGAAGGGAAAGAACTACGTTTAAAGCTTCAAGATAAAGATTGTATTAAAAATTACGTCCATTTGCTTAAGGGCCTCGAAAAAGAAGCTTTAGAGCAGATGAAAGGCTTTGGTGAACAATTTTTCGGGACATTAGAACTACATGGCTTAACCGTTGATGACCTTAACCGAAAGAAAACCGGTATAGCCAGCTATTTCAGTAAGCTGATTAAAGGAGAAACCAGTGATAACATCCGAAATGCTACCGTCGAAAAGCATTTAGAGAGTCCTGATAATTGGGCCACAAAAACATCTCCCAATCGGGATGCAGTGATTGAATTGGCTAAGTCAGAAATGATTGCTTTACTTGAAACATCCGAGGATTTCAGACGGAAGAATAACCGAATCATCAATTCTTGCCAATTATCTTTACGACACATAAACAACATTCGTCTATTGACTAATATCGATGAAGAGGTGCGTGAATTGAACCACCAAAAAAGTCGGTTCCTATTGGCCGATACCAATGCGTTGCTTCATAACATCATTCGTGAAGGAGATTCATCATTCGTATTCGAGAAGATAGGTAGTCAAATCCGTACGGTCATGATAGATGAGTTTCAGGATACCTCTCGCATGCAATGGGCTAATTTTAAACTTTTACTGCTTGAAGGATTGTCTCAAGGGCACAATAGCTTGATTGTTGGGGATGTCAAACAATCCATCTACCGTTGGAGAAATGGAGACTGGGGAATCTTGAATGGATTGAAGGAACAAATACAAAGTTTCCCAATCATCGAAAACCATCTTACAACCAATCGTCGGAGTGAAGCAAACATTGTTCTTTTTAACAACGAAATCTTTTCGGCTTCTTGTCAAGTACTGAATGATAAATATCGAAACGAACAAGGAGAGGATTGTAAGGAACTGCTTGATGCATATAAAGACATAAATCAGGAAATCAGTAAGAAACCAGGTCAAGGTTATGTGGAATTGAATTTCCTTTCTGACAAAGAAGATATATCCTACCAAGACGAGACATTGCAAGAAATGGCAAGCAAAATTGATTTGCTATTAAGTCAAGGTGTCAAGTTAAATGAGATAGCTATATTAGTCCGAAAAAATGCCATTATCCCCCTGATAGCTACATATTTCGACCAGCACACACCTTATCGAATTGTGTCCGACGAAGCTTTCCGCTTGGATGCTTCGTCTTGTATTTGCATCCTGATAAATGCACTGAAATATTTGGTAGATCCTGATAATCGAATTGTTAAGGCTCAATTGGCTATAGCTTATCAAAAGGAAGTATTGCAAAATCAATTGGAGTTGAATACCATTTTGTTAGACGATATTGATTCATTTTTACCCTCCTGTTTTGTTGAGGAGAAGAATCATTTGCAATTAATGCCTTTATTCGAACTCTTGGAAAAGTTGTTTCAAATTTTCCAACTTCAATCCATTCCTGACCAAGATGCATACATTTTCGCTTTCTTTGATGCAGTAAACGATTATCTTTTAAAAAACTCATCCGAGTTAACAGCTTTTCTTGCTCATTGGGATGAGAATATTCGCCACAAATCCATTCCATCAGGAGTAATTGATGGTATCCGCATATTATCCATTCATAAATCAAAGGGATTGGAATTTCCAACGATTCTTATACCATTTTGTGACTGGAAACTCGAAAACGAACGTGCTTCATACATATGGTGCTCACCTCAGGAATCTCCGTTCGATACACTCAACCTTCTGCCTATCAATTATGGGAAGGCAATGAACGAATCCATTTATCACCACGATTATATAAAGGAAAAAATTCAACTTTGGGTAGATAACTTGAATCTATTGTATGTTGCATTTACACGTCCCAAGAAAAATCTGATTGTATGGTGTAAAGAAGGAGCTACAGGTACGGTCTCTGAATTATTATCCGAAGCATCCAAGCAAACACAATGCCTTCATTCAAGCCATTCAGAACCACAATCTGAAGTTCATGAGAAGGAGGATTATTCTTATGTATTAGGTGAGATTTGTCCATCTGTTGAAAGTCACAAAAAGGAAATCTCTAATAGATTGGTTTTACAACCGAAAGAGCTTCACATGCATATGGAAAGCATTGAGACTAAATTTGAGTTTAAACAATCCAATCGTTCTGCTGATTTTATTAGAGGCGAAGAGGTACATCAGGAAAAATACATTCGTGAAGGGCAACTCCTTCATAACCTCTTTTCCTTTATCCATACGTCCGATGATATTCCTTCTGCCATTTCACGTTTACGAATGGAGGGAATCATCGAATCAGACCTTCACGAAAAACAAATACATAAACTAACAGAATGGGCCTTAGGTCACCCGATGGTCAAGGAATGGTTCTCTGGCAAATGGAAATTATATAATGAATGTGCCATACTCTTTCATAAAGATGAGGAATTACAGGTACGAAGACCCGACCGTGTCATGATGAAAGAAGATAAAGTAGTTGTCGTAGACTTTAAGTTCGGCAATCCATCTCCGGCTTATCAAGAACAGGTTAGAGAATATATCAACTTATTAAAGGAGATGGGACATAAGCATGTACAGGGTTACTTGTGGTATATTTACAAAAACGTATTGGAAGAAATCAAATAATATGGAAAGTTTCTTGAAACAGGTTGCGGAAGACCTATACCGCCGAAAAGAAGGGAAATTTGCGAATACAGCCATTGTTTTCCCTAACAAACGTGCCGGATTGTTTTTCAATGAATATTTGGCAAAACAATCCCAACAACCAATTTGGGCACCTACTTATTTAAGTATCAATGAATTGTTTCGTAGTCTTTCTTCCAAAGAAATAGGTGATACGATTAAACTTGTTTGTAAGCTATATAAGGCTTATTGTGCCGAAACCCAAAATTCAGAAAGTTTGGACGACTTCTTTTTTTGGGGAGAACTTATGTTGAGTGATTTTGATGATGCCGACAAAAACATGGTTGAAACAGACTTGCTTTTCTCTAACATGAAAGATTTGAGAGCTCTTATGAATGACTTCTCTTTCATGGATGAAGAACAAGAGGCGGCTATCCAACAATTTTTCCTTCATTTCTCCATCGAAAAAAGAACAGCACTCAAGGAACGTTTTATCTCCATGTGGGATGTGTTGGGAAATATCTATAAGCGTTTCAAACAAGAATTATCAACTGAAAATATCGCATACGAAGGGATGCTCTATCGGGAAGTTATTGAAACATTAAATACGGATACACTCCCCTATGACACTTATGTCTTTGTAGGCTTCAATGTACTGAATAAAGTAGAACATACCTTGTTCAGCAAGTTGCAACAAGTTGGTAAAGCCATATTTTATTGGGATTATGATGAATTCTATCTGAAAGAAAAACATCATGAGGCAGGTACATTTATTAAACGAAATTTAAAGGATTTCCCTTCACCGCTTTCAGCATCTTCTTTCAATACATTAAAAACGCCCAAAGAAATAAACTACATCGCATCCCCTACAGAGAATGCTCAAGCCCGATATCTACCACAATGGATTCGTAAGAATCTTACTGAAAGAGAAAGAGAAACCGCAATTGTACTTTGCAATGAGAACTTATTGCAATCTGTTTTACATTCCATTCCTTCGGATGTAAAGCATGTAAATGTTACCATGGGATATCCTTTATCTCAAACACCGGTTTATAGCTTTTTGAATGCATTACTGGAATTACAAATTGATGGCTTTAATCCAAAGAATGGACGATTCTCTTTCCAACAAGTAATGGCTGTTTTAAAACATTCATATACTCGCCAGCTCAGTTCTGAATCTCAAAAGCTTGAAAAGACATTACAAGAAAATAATCGTTTTTTTCCATCGCCCAGCGAACTGAAGAAGGATGAAGTTCTTGATCGTATATTTACTCCCGTCAATGGAAACAAGGATTTAATTAGATACCTTACGGAACATATAGAAAGAATCGCCCAAATTTATCAAAATCCTGATAAAGAAGAAGAATCCTTCAATCAACTCTATCAAGAATCATTATTTAAAGCCTATACTACCATCAATCGTTTTCATACCTTGATAGAAGAAGGTGAAATGAACATCAAGTCGGAAACATTGCAACGGTTATTAATCAAGGTGCTTACAAACACCCAAATACCTTTCCATGGTGAGCCGGCTATTGGTATGCAAGTAATGGGTGTACTCGAAACCCGAAATTTGGATTTCCGTCACCTCGTTTTATTATCAGTCAATGAAGGACAATTACCCAAAGGCACTGGCAATTCATCGTTTATCCCTTACAATTTGCGTAAAGCTTTTGGTATGACCACTATTGATCATCAGATAGCTGTTTATGCATATTACTTCTATCGTTTACTTCAACGGGCCGAGAAAGTAACATTGATGTATAATAATAGTTCGGATGGATTAAATCGTGGGGAGTGGAGTCGATTCATGTTACAATTCTTGATAGAATGGCCACATAAAAATAAATATCACACATTGGTAGCCAATCAATCTCCCCAAAAGTCTGTTCCTATTACCATTACTAAAACAGAGAAAGTAATGGAACAACTCCATCGCATTTATAATCTGGAGATGAATAAAAAAGCAAGAATTTCACCTTCTGCATTGAATTGCTATTTAGATTGTTCCCTGAGGTTCTACTTTAAATATATAGCCGACTTAAAAACACCCGAAGAGGTCAAACCAAAAATCGATTCAGCAACCTTTGGAAGCATATTCCATAAAACAGCCGAATACATTTATCAAGACTTGACTGCCCATGGAAATATGATTCAAAAAGTGGACATCGAAGAATTATTAAAGAACGAAGTCCGCGTAGAGAATTATGTCGACCGTGCTTTTAAAGAGTTATTCTTTCATATACCACAAGATGAAAGGCCTGAGTATAATGGTACTCAGTTAATCAATTCTGCCGTTATTGT
>JAFQNW010000128.1 GCA_017420875.1 Bacteroidaceae bacterium | reverse complement strand
GACGCATATCGTCGAACAAATATACCTTGATACCGTTTGCAGAGAAGATATCAGCAGAGATTTCAGCGAACAAACGGCTGTTGTTACGGCAGTCATGACCGATACATACAGAGATTTGTTCCAAATCTGCAAAGTTCTTGTTCAAGTAATTAGAAAGACCTTGAGTAGCAGCACCTACAGTGTAGATGTTCATGCGGTTGCTACCTACGCCCATGATACCACGGAGACCGCCTGTACCGAATTCCAAATCCTTATAGAAACATTCAATAAGATCTGTCTTATCTTCGTTTTCCAACATACGCTTCACTTCTGCCTGAGTTTCTGCATCGTATGCAGGAGTCAACCATTTATTAGCTTTCTCTGTAACTAATTTAATCAATTCTTCGTTTTCCATAATGCGATATTTATTAAGGTTTATAATATTCCATACACATTTTACAAATGTATAAGAATTAAATCAATTTTCCTAGAATTTAAAAAAAGAAAAATCAATCTATCTATTAATAAACTTTATAACGATTGCCTGTTGCCTTCACAATTTCTTCCAAAAATTCCTTCGGATAACCCGGACGGATCAATGGAGCATTGTGACTATGTTCATACTTCGGACGCATCAAAGTTCCGTCAGCATTGGTTTTCTTCACCACACCGTCATTATACTTCACGATAATATATTCACCCAATTTCTTCCAGCTATCTACGGCACATTGAGCAGTCATTTCAGTATAGTTGGTCAAGAACTCTTTTGCCTTGGCCGGATCCTTTTCATACATCGCTACCGCTGCACTTTCAATACCTGCTTGTGAGTCGGCATATGTATCTTCCAACTTATTTTGAACGGCACGCATATCATCAATCATCAAGCTATAGCGAGGACGAATCATGTCGGCTACCCAGTTGTAAATCCAGAAAGCAGATTCCCAAGAGAAGGTCACACAATCAGCAATTTCGCCCGAATAGCAATTCGGCTTGCGAGTTGTACAACAATACACCGGAGTAAAGACCATCATGTTGGCATCGTCCGTACCAAACCACAAAACACCACCTACTGCATCAGGCAAGTTAGAACGCATCTGAGCCACGAAAGTGAAAGCAGATTGTTGGGTAGAAATAGGACGTTCATTGAAATACTTTTCACCATTCACCTCGAATGTCAACGGAGAGAGACGGTAAGGCATCTTGTATGCAGTAGCACCCAAATCATTGGTGATATCGAGTGGAGTACCTTCGTAGTGGTCACGCATAGCCTTTTGGATATCGCGTACAGAAACCTTTTCAGATGGCTTGATATACAATGGCATTGGTTCCTTGCTCTTACCTTCGATATATGGCAAGTAAGCATCGCCTACCGATTTGTTGAACATGTTGAAGAAACTCCATACGCGAGCTTCACAAGCACGCAAACCACCGAAGTCGAGTGGACAATAAGCGTTGGCAAAACTAAAATCCTTGTTCAAACCATCAAAATATCCCTTTTCGCGTGCAAAAGAAATCACATCCGGAGAATAAATGCAGTTTTCCTTGTCGTCCAATGGGAATTGATGAATACGTGCCTGATTGGCATGAGCAGCAATGCAATCATCCGGGATACGGACAGCTACCCAAACGGCTCCTTTCACACCTTCACCCTTACCAATCATTTCCATGATCCATGCTTCGTTCGGGTCGGCAATGGAGAACGATTCACCACCGCTATAATAGCCATATTCCTTCACCAAGTCGGTCATTACCTTGATGGCTTCCTTGGCGGTGCGAGAACGTTGAAGAGCCACATAAATCAAGCTACCATAGTCCATGATACCAGTCTTGTCCACCAACTCATGGCGTCCGCCAAAAGTAGTTTCACCAATGGTCACCTGGAATTCATTCATGTTTCCAATGACATTGTATGTTTGCTCAGCCTCTTTAATTTCACCCAAATACTTACCTGAGTCCCATTCATAAATGGCACGCATGGCACCTTTCGCATGCTTAGCAGCCGGGAAGTGATACAATTCACCAAACATGCCATACGAGTCGGCTGAATAAGAGATTATAACAGAACCATCTTTAGAAGCTCCTTTCCCTACCAGGAAATTGGTACATGCCCAACTTTGTGCTACACCAGCGACCAATAGGGCTACCGTTAAAAATAATTTGTTTTTCATTGTCTTAGTATATTAAAATTTATAATGTTCACGAGTTTCATTTCCACAATAATCAGTCACAACAACCTCTAGCTGATGAGACACTCCTCTCTTTATCCGGCCGGGGTGTTTATTGCTTAGACGGGCATTCTTCGAGCTGAATTTAAACAACACGAATTCTCCATCGACGTATACCTTATAATCTTTAATGCCGGTTTCTGCATCTCGTATCTTGAATTGGATGTTTCCACTCTTCCACTGAGGCTTGTTCAAAGGAAGTACTCTAGGAGGCACGGTATCAATATCTACCGAATAAGTTCCCAACTCACGAATGTTGGTATGCATGTATCCATTTTCATAATGCCCACCGGCCGAAGACTTTCTTCCTTTAAACTTCTTAACCACATAATATTTCGATTTATCTTCGATGGGATAATTGCGGATACCAATCATCAGCGGACAACCGGCATGCAACGCAACGGGTGCATCATGAAGCTGATAATCGAAAGAAATGCCCAACGAGTCGGGTATCACCAAGCAATTCAAGTCCACATCTTCGTACAACATGCCTTTGGGAATCACCAATTCCATCCCCGGTTTTTGCACCACATTTCCTCTATCCCAATAAAGGTAATTTTCTCCTTTACGAAGCGAATCTATCGTCTGCTCCTTACCTCTTACCGTAAAGCGATATCGGTTGCTATTGCCATACAAATCTTCTAACACGTACTCGAAACGGTAATCCCGTTCTTCATCAATGCTTACCACCCCACCTTGTTCTTCTGCTTGAAGCATTCTCCAAGTATTTCCGGGGAGGATTTGCGAACGCATAAACCAACTGTTATGCAAACTATATTCTTCATAATCCGTCCATGCATTGATCATCCGGTTTTCATTGGGCAAAAAGCCATCGACCGTACTACTGAACACTTCCACCGAATCGACAAACAACTTTACCGAACGGACACCATAGTTATTGGAAGTACCATCCATATAGTCGTATGCCTTGATACCGGTCGCAATCTTCCCCCAAGCCTCAACGGGTGTCTGCAAGGCCCCGATGGCCAGTTTTTGTTTCTGTTGCGAACCTCTTACCACGCCTTTGCCCGGTTGCGGATAAAACATCACTTGTGTGGCCCGGGGTGCTGTAGTATCCTTAATCACATGCGTATAGAATTGCAAGGGATCCACATATTCTCCCGTATCTGTCTTTCGGATTTCCATGTGCAGATGAGGCCCGAACGAATACCCTTCATTCCCTGCCAAAGCAAAAATTTCCCCTTGCTTCAACGGAAATTGTTCAGGTGTAAAAGTCAAGTCGGCCGCAAATGTTTCATGTTCATATTGATAGGCCTCCACCTGTTTTTCCACTCCTTCCGAGAACTTCAGCAGATGCCCATGTACAGACGTATAACCATTGTCGTGGGTAATGTAAACCGCCTGTCCATATCCTCCCGGCGTAACCGTCACCCGACTGATATACCCATCGGCGATACAACGGATGGGCTTCCCCACCACTCCCTGCGTCTTAAAATCCACTCCTCCATGAAAGTGGTTGGCACGCAATTCGCCGAAGTTTCCACTCAGGAGTAAAGGGAAATCAAAAGGAGAGACGAAATTCGCTTCGTTCTTCTCCTGGGCAGAAACAACCATCCCGCCATTGAAGGCACATATCATCATCAAGCACCGTAAGTACTTGCCAATATTCCATTTCTTTTTCATTTTACAAACATACAAATTAATTCACAAAATCCCTGCTAATCTATTCAAAAAACGGCCCGACTATCATTAGTCGAACCGTTATTCCTCTTTCCTTCTTGCTATTTTTAAAACCTTTTGCTTTGTTTTTAATAGATACAATAATATTCATTAACCCCCGAAGTACGTAATAACAAATACAATAGTATGCCTTATTGATATGTTTCGAAAATAGCCTTCACCGTTTCACATAGACTTAATTTGCTGATTGATAGCTTTTTGGCGTGAAACTAAGCTCTTTCACTAGGTTTCACAAGTTTCACATGGACAAAATAAGTGTGAAACCTGTGAAACTAGTGTGAAGCTACTGGTTTCACACAAAATTATTGATACATAATGTATTACACACCCGTGAAACCAGTGAAAGCAGTTTTCGCATTCTTCATCTATTATATAGAGAAAAGTCATGCTAGAAGACCGGTCGCCGTCATGCTAGAAGACTAACGTTGGTCATGCTACATGACTTCGACCGGTCATGCTACATGACGAAAACGCCTTGACATTTGAACCAAAACGCCTTGACGTTTTGCTTCAAACGTCAAGGCGATTTTTAAAAACATCAAGGCAAAATTTAAATTCGTGAAGGCGTTTT
>JAFQNW010000127.1 GCA_017420875.1 Bacteroidaceae bacterium | reverse complement strand
TTGTCATAGAAATGCGACAATTCGCACATTTCAAGTTGCTCGATATGTGTTCCAAAGGTTATCGATTGCAAAGTAGTATCAGTATAAACATCCAACATTCCATCGTAGTAATGTCCTAAAATACCCATGCGATTTTCACGCATTCCTTTCTTTACGCGAGCAGCATCAATCCATGCCTCAATTTCATTCCAAACAATACTATCGTCCAGATAACCGGTGACGATATCATACATAATCTCAGTACGATTCAAAACGGCAGCAAATTCGGGTGCAGAACATGCCTGGCAATGTGCCAACCATTCGCCAGTCATTTCTTTTCTTCCAGGCAAACTATTAAAATATTTGTAATCAATAGCTGCTACAGGTTGTACATTCAGAAAAATTACAGGAACCTTGCATTGTTGTGCCAAAGGGAGAATCAATGATGATAATGCATAAGTTGAAATATATACAAACAATATTTCAATGTTCTTATTTGTCATTTCATCAGCTACATGTCGCACATTCTGTGGAGAATCCAATAAACCTCCATCTACCACATTAACTGAATATGATTCCATTCTCTCACGAATTGTTTGCTGATATCCCAACAAACGATCATACAATCCTTCGAATTGTGCCCAATAGGTATTCAACCCTACTCCAATAAGGCCTACGTTAAAATCAATTCTATTTTCCATTAAATTTTGCATTTTGATAATGCACAAATATAATCAATCGTAAGTTACAACGTCTGTGATATTTGATTTATGAACCTTGCTTTTTGATTATTTCGCGTTTCAATTATTATCACTATCTTTGCACGTAGATTACAAACAATAAGCATGATGATTATGGAAGCTGCATTGTATCTGCTACCCGTTACACTCGGAGAAACAACCATTGAAAAAGTTCTACCAACATACAACAAAGAAATCATTTTAGGAATCAAACACTTCATTGTGGAAGATGTCCGCTCGGCCCGACGTTTCTTGAAGAAAGCAGAACGAAACATCAACATCGATGAACTGACTTTTTACCCTTTAAACAAGCACACCGCTCCAGAAGATATTTCCGGTTATCTGAAGCCACTGATGGAAGGACATCCTATGGGAGTCATTTCCGAAGCCGGATGCCCTGCTGTAGCCGACCCGGGAGCCGATGTCGTGGCCATTGCCCAACGAAAGAATCTGAAAGTCGTTCCCCTTGTTGGCCCATCTTCCATCATTCTTTCCGTGATGGGATCGGGCTTCAACGGACAAAGTTTTGCCTTCCATGGTTATTTGCCCATTGAGCCGAATGAACGAATCAAACGTATCAAAGCATTGGAACAACGGGTTTACTCAGAAAATCAGACGCAATTATTTATCGAAACCCCTTACCGTAATCTAAAGATGATGGAAGACATCCTCAAAAATTGCCGTCCCCAAACCAAATTATGCGTTGCCGCAAATATCACATGCGAAGGCGAATTCATCAAAACTAAAACCGTCAAAGAATGGCAAGGGAAATTGCCCGACATTAACAAAATTCCCTGCATCTTCCTTATCTACAAATAGCAATCAAAAAAGGCCGTTTTTCAACGGCCTTTTTTGATTATTATTCACTTCATTTACTTTATCCCAAGAACGAAATCAATACACCGGCAGCTACAGCTGAGCCAATTACGCCTGAGATATTACTTGACATACAATAGTTCAACACGTGATTCTTCGGGTCATACTTAATGGCAATGTCATTAGCTACACGACTGGCCATAGGCACGGCACTCAAACCGGTAGCACCTACCAATGGATTAATCTTCTTCTTACTGAAGAGATTATAAATCTTCACCATACAGATACCACTAGCAATGGACAAGGCAAACGCCAGGAAACCACCAATCACGATACCGATGGTATTCCAGTTCAAGAACGCATCTACGGTCATAGTAGCACCTACACAGAGGCCCAAGAATATCGTAGCAGCATTCATGATGCTGTTCGAAGCAGCATCGAACAAACGACTTGTATCGCTACCAATTTCCTTAATCAAGTTACCAAACATCAACATACCCACCAACGATACAGCTGTAGGAACGAAGATGGCTACTACCGTAGTAACGGCAATAGGGAATACAATCTTCAATACTCGCAAGTTCTTGATTTCAGTCTTTGACGGATATAGTTTTTCCTGCTCCTTCATGTTAATCATCAACTCCTTCTTGGTGCAGAGCAATTTTACTACCAAAGGAATGATAACCGGTACAAGTGCCATGTAGGAATAAGCTGCAATAGCGATAGGACCCAACAAATGCGGTGCCAACTTAATGGTTGTAAAGATTGCCGTAGGACCATCGGCTCCACCAATGATGCCCAAAGAAGCTGCTTCTTGCGGAGTGAATCCCATCAGAATAGCTACCAAGAGTACGGTAAAGATACCCATCTGAGCAGCAGCACCAAAAATTGAAAGACGCAAATTGCGAAGCATCGGGCCGAAGTCGGTCAATGCACCTACACCCATGAAAATGATAGGAGGTAAAAAGCCAGTCTTAATCAACATATAATAAAGGAAGTTCATAATACCCAAGTCGTGTGCAATCTCGGGCAATGACATTTCCCAAATGTTCTTCATCACGCCATTCACTTCAACCATCCCGTTCGAGTCGGCTTGGATAACCCCCATTTCTCCTCCTGGAAAGTTAGCCAACAATACACCGAAGGCAATGGGTACCAGCAAGAGCGGTTCGTAGTGCTTACGGATACCCAAATAAAGCAATACAAATGCAATGGCATACATGATGAGGAACGACGGGTTAGCAATGATATTGCTAATAGCCGTCATCTCATACAATTTTACAAATATATCTTCCATTATAAAATCTTCATTAATACATCGTCTTCAGATACAGAATCTCCTGAGTTGGCACAAATGGCGGTGATGGTTCCTGCAAATTCGGCACGGATGGCATTGTATGTCTTCATTGCTTCCACGTAGCAGATTACTTCCCCTTCAGCAACCTTGTCGCCCACCTTCTTTGGAGTTTCTTGTGCATTCTTAACCAAGAAGAATTTACCTTCCAACGGAGAAAGAACATCATTGCCTTCACCTGTTGGAACCGGAGCTGATGAAGCCGGTGCACTTCCACCCAATTCGGCTGGGTCTACGGCACCATAGGCTACAGTTACACGATATGCCTGACCGTTCACATCAACGGTAAGTACCTTTGGTTTGCTTTCAGCAGCATCTACCGGAGCCGAAGCATTGGCCAAGTCATCGCGACGCTTCTTCACATCGGCCAAGAAGTCTTCCTTAGCCTTGCCACTCTTGTAAGCCTCGTATTGAGCCGGATGCATGGCATATTCGAAGAGTTCTTCATCGTCCTGACCTCTATCCCATTGCTTTTCGAGCATCATCTTCTTGTATTTTTCAAGCTGATCCGGATAGTTATCCTGTGGGTTTCCTTCATAGAACTTACGACCTTCGCGGATGGCCTTTTCAATGATTTCAGGAGCCAATTCGCCCGGCAATTTACCTGCCTTACCTAGAATCATATCCCATATATCATCGGCAATCATACCCCAACGAGCCTTTCCTTTTTCGAGTGCCATCACATTCATCATGGCAAGATTCTTCACGTATTGGCTGAATGGAGTTACCAATGGAGGATAACCTACACGTGGCCATACGTATGCCACTTCGTCGAACAACTTGATGAGGAGCTCATCTTGTGTCATGAACGGCAAGTTACGTTTTGCCTTGTATTTGTTGATGGATTCGAGGTTGGTTTCGAGGTCGGCCATCAAACTTCCCATCATACCGCCAGGAAGTCCCGGTGCAATGAGCAACGAGTTCATCAAACGGTTCTTCGGGCTGATGTACAATCCCAAGAAGTCGTCCATGAATTCCTGTACCAACGAACGTACCTTCATGTAGGCTTCCATGTTGATTTCAGGCACCTTGAAGCCTGCATCCTTCAACATGGCCTGTACACTGATGACATCGGCATGTCCTGTACCCCAAGAGAGCGGTTCCATGCCCACGTCCACATAGTCACAACCGGCTTTACAAACTTCGAGGATAGAAGCCATGTTGAAGCCCGGGCCTGCATGTGAGTGATACTGGATAGGAATATTCTTGATTTTCTTGATGCCTGCTACAATCTTACCCAAGAATGCCGGACGCCCGATACCTGCCATATCCTTGATACAGATTTCGTCGGCACCCGCTTCGATAAGCTGCCTGGCCATGTTGAGGTAATACTCTACGGTGTGCACCGGTGAATAAGTAATGGACAAGGCACATTGTGAAATCATGCCTGCCTCGTGAGCATATCCGATAGAGGGGATGATATTACGTACATCGTTCAAGCCACAGAAGGTACGAGTAATGTCTGTTCCTTGAACCTTCTTTACTTTATAGAACAATTTACGTACATCGGCCGGCACCGGACTCATACGAAGACCATTCAAAGCACGGTCGAGCATGTGTGTTTGGATTCCGGCTTCGTGAAAAGGTTTTGTCCATTCGCGGACAGCTTTATTGGGATTCTCTCCGAATAATAAATTAACTTGTTCAAAACCACCACCATTGGTTTCTACGCGAGCGAAACAACCCATTTCGATGATGGCTGGGGCTACTTTAACCAACTGGTCAACGCGAGGCACATATTTGCCGGCACTTTGCCACATGTCGCGAAAAACCAGACTAAATTTTACTTCTCTTTCCATTTTTAGTTCAATGTGTTTCTTTTTGGATTACAACTTCTCAATTTTTACTACTTGTCCCTTGCCGGCCGTCAGGATTTCAACAGCTGCCTTAATGGCATCCATTGTACCGGTATCAACGGTCGGAGTTGAAGCAGAACTCTGCTTCTTAGGAGCTTCTTCGGGAGCAATCTTATTTACCGCCCAAATCATTCCTCGGCTCAAATAGATAACAATGAGGAGAATGACAAAAACAGAGGTCATTCCGACCGCCATTAACATCAATGCAAATTCTATGTTCTCCATAAAATATTTATTAATTATACTTTTTTTACCAATTCTTTACAAAAAGCAAAATTGCTTCCAAAATTACAAACTTTTTATATAAGTTCATTAGTAAAAACACTAAAAATATATTAAATCGTTATTATTTGTATGGATATGCAATACTATAAAATAATGCATTATCTTTGTTCCCAGGAAAATAAATCATCATGAAGAAACTTGTAATTTTTGACTTGGACGGTACTTTGCTGAACACGATTGCCGATTTGGCCGAGGCAACCAACCAAGCACTGGCATATTATGGCTATCCTACTCACCCATTGGATAGTTACCGTTATTTTATAGGGAATGGTATTAACAAACTCTTCGAAAGAGCCCTGCCCGAGTCGGAACGAGCTACCGAAAACATCTTGCGTATCCGTTCCAGATTCCTGCCTTTCTACGATGTGCACAACGCTGATTTAAGTCGCCCATACGAGGGGATTGAAGCATTGCTGGAGGAGTTGCAATCGCGGGGAATACTGCTGGGAGTAGCTTCCAACAAATATCAAGCTGCTACAGAAAAGCTTATCCGACATTATTTCCCCAAGATTCAGTTCGCAGAGGTTTTGGGACAACGCGAAGGTATTGCCGTAAAGCCCGATCCAACCATCGTATTTGACATTCTGAAGAAAACGAAGGTAGAGAAAGAA
>JAFQNW010000002.1 GCA_017420875.1 Bacteroidaceae bacterium | reverse complement strand
TTCAGAAAATCTCTTCTTGTTGTCATGGCTTGATTATTTTTAGGTTATTCTTTATTTCTTTTGAAGGAGTTGACGGATGCCGTAGCAGGCCCCGCGGATGGCGGTCCATGCCACATAAATCACGAGGGTGAACACCGCTACGTACCCGATGGAGGTGATAAGTTCCAGCAAGGACGCGTCGTAGACGATGATGGCTACCAGGTTCACCAGGTTGGCGATGATGAAGCACACGAGCAGGGTCTTGAGCTCCGTCTTCTGTCGGCGGGTGGATATGATTAGTTCTTTCATACTTCGGGCGTGTTTTTAATGGAACGATGGTTCAGGTAATCTATCTTGTACTCGTCGGGGAAGGTCAGTGTGCGTTCTTCCTCGATGGCCTGATGGCCCAGCAGACAGAGTTGGCTGGCGTAGTAGCCTTCTTCGGCAATGTTGGCCGGTTGTTTCTGGGTGATGACTGCCTCGGCAAAGGCGTCGAGCAGCAAGGATGTGCCGTCGCTCTTGGGTCGTTCGCCGATGATGAATTCGCCATGGTTCTCGTTGGCTGTTTCGGGTGCCCAGCTGGTGCCGGCAAAGGGGAGTGTGTCGAACAACTTGTTCTCCCAGTCGTTGATGAGTTGCAGGAAGGCGGGTGCGGGCGACACGTTTTCGAAGTAGTATTTGCCCTTTTCAGGCTCTACGGTTCCCAGGTGGCCCATGATTTGTTCTTCCAGGCCGTAGAACTTGTTGGAGATGACGGAGTCGAAGGTCATCTTCACGCCACCCTCGAACACGTACATGCAGTGCACGTTGTCGTACACCTCGCGTCCATCCTTCCAGAAGGTGATGGCTCCGTGTCCGTTCACCTTTTCGGGCAGTTTCTTCAGGGCCCAGCTGCCAATCTGCAACTGGTGGCAGGCCAGCTCGGTCATGAGGCCCTTGGACGATTCCTTGTACAGTCGCCAGTTGATGAATTTCTCGAGTTCGGGCGAGGGGACGGGTCGACGCCAGTCGCCGTTGCGGTACCAGAAGGTTCGGATGGCGTTTATTTCGCCGAAGGTTCCGGCGTGTACCATTTCCATGGTCTTGATGTATCGGGGGTCGAACAAGCGTTGTTGTCCGGTGAAGAAAATCTTTCCGGTGCTGCGGTGTTTCTGATACATGCGGTAACATTCCTCCATGTTGTATCCGATGGTCTTTTCGCAGAACACGTGCTTTCCGGCGTCGAAGGCATCCATCACTATCTGAAAGTGCTTGTTCAGGGGTACGGCTACCACCACGGCATCGATGGTCTTGTCTTCCAGTATCTTGCGGTAGTCGCTCACTACCTTGGCTTGCGGTGCTATCTTCAGTGCCTCGTCGATGGATGGCTGGTAGATGTCGTGCAGGGCGGCGATTTCTACTTTAGGGTTCTGCACCAGGAAATTCATGAGGAAGCGTCCACGCGAGCCGGGACCTATCACGGCCAACCGGCATTTTTCCTTGCGTGTAGCTGCTGTATCGGCAAAGACGGAGAGCCAAGGGCTTGTGAGCAGCATGGCTCCTCCGCCTATCATTCCCAAGTCTTTCAGAAAGTCTCTTCGGGTGAGTGTGTAATCTTTCATGCGTTATTTAAGTTTTTTGTAAACTTTTTGTATTTGACGTTCTTAAGCGTGCAAGTTACACTTTTGCCCCTAAATTTGCAAACGATTGATGTCTTTTTTTACAATCCCATGCACGAGGTCACGCCGAAGGTGGTTGCGATGGCGGTGAGTACCGTGATGGCGAAATGCAGAATCTTCTGCCAAAGTTCTTTCTTGTTCATGTTTTTTTAGTTGATAGTTGATAGTTAGTGGATGGTCTCTTCTTTCACCACTGAGTCGCACGGAGTTTCACAGAGTATTTCTTTATTGCCATCCGTAGGAGAACTTAAAAACTCCGTGGAACTCTGTGTACTCTGTGGTGCAAAAACCTGTGGTGAGATGATTACACGCCTTCGCCGGCACCTTCTTCGGCTTCTTCATCCGCCTTGCTGCTCTTTACCTTGACACGCTGGAAGGTGAGGTTGGTCAGGATACCGGTCAGGGCGGAACCCGGGCGGAAGTTGATGCGGGCCTGCTTGATGAGCGATTCGTCGTACTCGTCCTCACTCAAGGCACCCTTGCTGGAGATGCCGATTTGGAGGCTGCCCAAGTCGCCCAAGCGGACGATTTCGCCATTCTGGAGGGCATCGGTGATGGAGTCTTCGAGGGCCACGAGCACCGCGAACACGTCGCTCTTGTGCACCGTACAAGTCTGCTGGATTCGTTCGGCCATCTCGCGGAGGCTGATGTCGCCACTGGCCTGCACGTGGCCGTAGAACTTCGGGGTTGCATCCTTGTCGCGAGGGTTGATGCGTGGAGAAACGGAATAAGTTACTTTTCTTGCCATAGTAGTTTTGAGTTTTTTTGAGTTATGAGTTTTGAGTTATGAGTTACCTTCCGGACGGGTAATTTCTTTCTTTTGTCGACACTACAAATATACGATTCTTGCAGTCGGGTTGTCAAGTATTTCGGGATATTTTTTTCTCGATTTTCCGCTTGCGAAGGCGGAATTTCCAAACATAAAGGCTAGTGCATCCATTTGCGAAGGCGAGTGCGTTTTCGGGCAATTTCGGGGCGGATTTCGAGGCGGAGTTGCAGGCGGGGCAGTCGGGCAGTCAGATAGTCAATTATTTGTTTTTAAGGTTTTCATGCAACAAGAAATTTAGATTTATATATATATATATAAATCTAACTATTTATTCCCTTGTTTTTAGTGCTTTTCATTTAACTGACTATCTGACTGCTTG
>JAFQNW010000126.1 GCA_017420875.1 Bacteroidaceae bacterium | reverse complement strand
GGATTCGAACCCCCGGTACGGTTACCCGTACGTCAGTTTAGCAAACTGGTGGTTTCAGCCACTCACCCAAACTTCCAATCCTTTGAGGTTCCTGGCGGATTCGAACCGCCGTACACGGTTTTGCAGACCGCTGACTAAGCCACTCATCCAAGGAACCAAGAACGCTTGCTATCGTTGTTTCTCGATTGCGAGTGCAAAGGTACAACTATTTTTTGAATCCACAAGTTTTATTTGAAGTTTTTTCGATGAAATCATCCTTTTTTTCGCAGGATTGGCATCCACAACCTCCCGGACATCCGTCGCAAAGCGATTCATTGTTTCTTATCCGCTTGAAGTAGTGGAGAATACGACGCATCAGCCCTATCAGACAGACACACACGATTAAACCGACAATAAATTCTTGTACATTCATATTTCATTCAACGCTCGTCACACAAAGTTGTTCAAATTGAGGCATCATCTCTTTAGAATAATTGCCCCAGCTGGTTTACCAAGAAGGCTATGACCCATGCCAAAGCCGTGGTATAAAATGCGGCAAAGAACGCCCATCTCCAACTGCCCGATTCTTGCTTGATGGCCACCAGCGTAGCGATACAAGGGAAGTAAATCAGCACGAAGAGCATATAGGCAAGGGCAGTGGTAGGCGAGATGGGGATGCGATCGGAGAGGTTCACACTTTCAATATCGCCCTCGTTGGTATAAAGCACACCCAGCGTACTAACCACCAACTCCTTGGCACCCACACCCGAAATGAGTCCGATGCCCAGCTTCCAGTCAAAGCCCAAAGGCTCGATGGCCGGCTCGATGGCTTTCCCTATCTGACCGATGTAGGATTGTTCTTGTTGCTGAGCCACACTTACCACCTGTTCGTTACGCGGATAATAGCCCAGGAACCAGATGATGACCGAAGCTATCATGATGACGCCTCCCATCTTCTTGAGGTATTGCACGCCTTTCTCCCACGTATGGCGGAAGATGGCCTTGCTGGTAGGTACGCGATAGGGTGGAAGTTCCATCACAAACGGAGTATCGTCACCCTTCACCAGAAAACGGCTGAACAACCGAGCCATCAGCACGGCCAGCAAAATGCCCGTAGCATAGATGGTGAGCAGCACCAGACTGGCATGGTTGGGGAAGAAGGCCCCAATCAGCACCAAATAGATGGGCAGACGGGCACTGCACGACATCAACGGATTAATCAGCATGGTGATGAGCCGACATTTGCGGTCCTCAATCATCCGCGAGGCCATGATAGCCGGCACATTGCATCCAAAGCCCATAATGAGTGGGATGAACGATTTGCCGTGCAACCCCATGCGGTGCATAATCTTGTCCATAATGAACGCCGCCCGAGCCATGTAGCCCGAATCTTCGAGGAAGGAAATGAAGAAATACAGAATCAGGATGTTGGGCAAGAAGACAATCACGCCGCCTACGCCTCCCACAATGCCATCTACCAGCAAGTCCTTCAGCGGCCCCTCGGGCATGGTGTGCGAGATAAGGTTTCCTATTTGCTCTACCAGCCATTCGATGCCCATCATGGGATATTCGCCCAGCACAAACGTGCCTTCGAACATGATGTAAAGGAAGAGGAAGAAGATGGGGTATCCCCAGATGCGATGCGTCACAATGTTGTCAATCACGCGGGTGGTCTGTTCCTTTTCCTGCTCCTGATGGTTATCCGTGAAAGTCTCCTTCAAGGCTCCTGTGATGAATCCATACTTGGCATCGGCAATGGCCTGTTCGGAATCTTCGCCCATAGCCTTGCTGATGTTGAGAGCCTCGGTGTCACGAGCCTTCAGGATAGCTTCGGCGTTGGGCAAGGTACGGATGACCTTCTCCACGTCGCGGTCGTTTTCTAACAACTTGATGGAGAGGAATCGGGTAGAATATGTCGTACGGATGGTTTCGTTTCGGGTGATTTCGGCCTTTACCGCCTCGATGCTCTTTTCGATGATGGGGCCATGGTTTACGTGGATGTGGCGGAAGTACTCGTATTCAGGATGGCTGTCGGGCACAAAGTCCTTGTGCCAAGCCTCCATGTCGTCCATCACTTCGGTGCGAACTTGTTTTTTCACCCGTTTGTTTTGGTAGTCACTACCTTCGTAAATCTCGATGATGGTATGGAATAGCTGCTCCACGCCCTGATTCTTGCGGCATACGGTAGGCACCATGGGCACCCCGATGAGCTGACTCAACTTCTCGTGGTCGAGTTTGTTTCCGCTGGCCTGAAGCTCGTCGTACATGTTCAGTGCGATGACCATCATCACGTTCATGTCGATGAGTTGGGTGGTGAGGTAGAGGTTTCGTTCGAGGTTCGATGCATCCACCACGTTGATAATCACGTCGGGAGTCTGCTCGATGATGTGCTTCCGCACATAGATTTCCTCGGGCGAGTAGGTGGTGAGCGAGTAGGTGCCGGGCAGGTCGACAATGCGGAAATGGTATCCCTGGAAGTCGAAGAAGCCCTCTTTGGCATCGACGGTCACCCCGCTGTAGTTGCCCACACGTTCGTGCGAGCCGCTGGCTATGTTGAATAGCGATGTCTTTCCACAATTCGGGTTACCCACCAGGGCCACGTTGATAATGCGGCGTTTTCCTTGAGCCGCTTCTTTCATCTGCTTGTCCGTCAGAGGGATATCCTCGGTAATGGGTGCATGGAAAGGCGTTTGCATCAAGGCACGTGCTTCTTCTTCGCTCACAATCTCAATCAAGTCCGCCTCCTGATGCCGCAGGGATATTTCGTATCCCATGATTTTATATTTTACCGGGTCACGCAAGGGTGCGTTGAGCAACACCTCGACGGTCTTCCCTTTGATGAAACCCATCTCGACGATGCGTTTGCGGAAGCCACCGTGTCCTAACACCTTGACGATGACACCTTTTTCTCCAGTTTTCAGTTCTGATAATCGCATGCTATCTCTGTTTTTGCACCACAAAGATAAGGCATTGTACCGAGGTGTGCAACTATTTAGACCGGTTTTAAATAGAAAGATTTCAAGATGCTTGCGGGTGTCAATGGGCCTAATTTTCAAGATGCTTTACTATCTTTGTCTCGATATAATCACTTTCCCTCGTAAATAAAGCGACATGAAATTCAGAGAAGAAGTCCAGCGATTCATAGCCTGCAAGCGTTTGTTCGGCCCCAGCTCCAAGCTGTTGGTGGCACTGAGTGGCGGTGCCGATTCGATAGCCCTGCTCAGGGTGCTCGTCGAGTTGGGCTATACGTGCGAGGCTGCTCACTGCAATTTTCACCTGCGTGGTGAGGAGTCCGACCGCGACGAAGCTTTCGTCCGCCAGCTTTGCGAACAGCTCTCTGTGCCCCTTCATGTCACTCATTTCGATACCCAAGCCCATGCTCGTGAGCATCAGCAATCCATCGAGATGGCCGCTCGTGAACTTCGCTACGGGTGGTTTCAGGAATTGGTCAAGCAGCGTAAGCTCAACGCCATCGTGGTGGGTCATCATCGCGACGATAACGTGGAGACCTTGCTCATCAACCTCATCCGTGGCACCGGCATCAACGGCCTCACAGGCATTCCGGCAGAAAACGGGTGGGTGAGACGCCCGTTGCTGAATGTCAGCCGTGAGCAGATTCTCGATTACCTCGACCACCTGGGACAGCCCTTTGTGACCGACAGTACCAATCTGGAGGACGAATACCTGCGGAACAAAATCCGGCTCAACCTGCTGCCCATGCTGGAGGAACTGAATCCCTCCATCCGCGAGACCCTCTCGGACACCATCAGTCACCTGGAGGGCGTGGCCAATGTGTACCACCTGCGTCAGGAAGGTGCACTGAAACAGATTGTCCGCAAGGAGTCGGCCAACCGCATGAATGCCGACATCGGTTATCTGCTGGCCGATCCGTATCCCCAAGCACTGCTCTACGAATGGCTCTATCCGCTGGGCTTCAACCCCAGCCAAATCAACGACATCTGCAACTCCCTGTATATCGACCAGCCCGGCAAGCGGTTCTTCTCCAAGGAGTGGGAAGTGCTGCGTGACCGCCGTTACCTCATGGTTCGTCGCCTCTCGGGCACCTCGAAGGAGCCTAAGCTGGAGATAAAGGTGGTCGAAATCACCCCATCCTTCCAGATTCCGACCGACAAGGGTACCGCCTGTGTGGATGCCGACAAGATAACGCTGCCGTTTACCGTCCGCAAGTGGAAACGCGGCGATTCGTTCGTGCCCTTCGGCATGCAGGGCAAGCAGAACGTGTGCAAGTACATGACCGACCACAAGTTCTCACTCTTTCAGAAGGACAACCAATACCTCCTTGTCAGCGGCGGCAAGGTGGTTTGGCTGATAGGGGAGCGGATTGACAACCGTTTCCGCCTGACCGAACACTCCCAACGGGCATTGATTATCCGGGTGAAGCAGCAGTAAATGAATTTATAGTGCCTGTCAAAAAAAAAGTCATCACCCTATCCTTGGGGGATGACGTTCCATTTTAGAACCCCATACACGAGGTCACGCCGAAGGTGGTGGCAATGGCCGTGAGCACCGTAATGGCTATTTGCAGAATCTTTTGCCAAATTTCTTTCTTCATGATTTATTCGTTGATAGTTTTTTCTTTATAGTTACTAGTGAATCGTGATTGGTCTCTTTTCGTGTCACTCTGAGCATCGCGAAGAGTCTGTTTGCATCCACGTGGATGTATTTTTCGGACAGAATCCTCAACAACTCGTCAGATTCTTCGCGTTGCTCCGGATGACACTAGAAGGAAGGAAATTATTCATTATTCATTAAAGAAGCATTACACTCCTTCGTCGGTGCCTCCCTCTTCGGCCTCTTTGTCAGCCTTCGAGGTTCTCACCTTCACTCTTTGGAAAGTCAGGTTGGTGAGGATTCCCGACAGTGCCGAACCCGGTCGGAAGTTGATGCGGGCCTGCTTGATGAGCGATTCGTCGTAGTCCTCTTCGTTCAAGGCACCTTTCGAGGAGATACCGATTTGGAATGTGCCGAGGTCGCCCAAGCGAACGATTTCGCCACCCTTCAATGCATCGGTAATCGTGTCTTCGAGGGCTACGAGCACCGCGAATACGTCCGATTTGTGCACCGTACAAGTCTGTTGGATACGTTCCGCCATTTCGCGGAGGCTGATGTCTCCCGAGGCCTGCACGTGGCCATAGTATTTCGGCGTGGCATCCTTGTCGCGAGGGTTGATACGTGGGGAGACGGAGTAAGTTACATTTCTTGCCATTGTTTCTTGTGTTTTTTATTGACTAGCTACTATTGACTAGTGGTTTGATTAGTGATTAAGGTTTGTGGTTAAGGTTAGTGTTTAAGGTTAGTTGATGGTTTTTAGTTGTTGTGTCACTCAGATGACACTAGAGGGAGAAATTCTACATTTATCGTAAGCTTACACTACAAAGATACAACATCGGGACACGGCTTGTCAAGCATTTCGGGATATTTCTACCAATTATTTTCGTCCGAAAAAGCCGATTTCCAAAACATAAAGCCGAGTGCATAAATAAGCGAAACCGTTCCCAATTTCTTGCCAATCCACCACACCGAGTGATGGCAGATGGCAGATGGCAGTTTTTTGAAAACGAACGAAAACACACAGAAAGAAAATTTAATTATATATATTAATATATATAATTAAAACTATTTATTACCCTTTTTTAGCTATATTTTCATTTAAAAATAACTGCCATCTGCCAT
>JAFQNW010000125.1 GCA_017420875.1 Bacteroidaceae bacterium | reverse complement strand
TTATTCACCACAGAGTACACAGAGTCTCACAGAGTTTTTAATTTTCCGTCCGGATGGTTTATTGATAAACTCCGTGGAACTTGGTGTACTCTGTGGTGAAATTCATCAATACACCCACTTCCCCTCACACCACACTGCCTGACTGTTCGGCCGGGGTGGAGCATCGGGAGGTATCACCACGCCGCAGTACGAACGCTGCCCCGTAGCGGCATCCACCTCCTCGTAGCGGAACTTGCCACGGTCGATGGGCTTCTGAAGCTCATCCACCAACTTCCGGAAGGGAGCACTGCCGGGCGTGTTGAAGAAACAGAAGTAACGCTTGGCATCGCCGGGACTCTGGATGTCCTTCTCATTGCCTACCGCCCGCACATGTAGCTTGAAGAGCCGCAGCACCTCGGGGAATCGGTTCACAAACACCAAGCCCAGCCCGCTACGCATCGCCATCACCTCAATCCAGGACCTGTCCTGCTGAAGCTCGTCCACATAGCGTTCCCAGGCAAGGGTTGTCGGAACAGAAGCAACAGCACCATCACCCCCCTTCTTTTCTTTCTTTGATGTTGTTTTTCCTTTTCCTTCTCCTTTTCCTTTTCCTTCAAAAGATACTATGTCACCCTTTTCAGAGGGTACTTCACTGATTTCCAGCAAGTTCTCTTTTTGCTTACGGCGTTTGTACGCTTCTATTCGGGCACGTCTGTCCTCGAACGGCCTCATCACCTCGATGAGTTTAGGCGACAGGAACGTGGTTTCCGTACAACTGAACAGCCCGTAGTCTTCCAGTATCCGTTTCAGTTTGGGAAGACGTATCCGTAACTGCCTGGCCAAGGATTTCAGCACTTCGATGTCACCGATGTAGTCGTCCTGCGTCCGCAGATACTCCATCAGTGCCCAATAGATGCCATACCCTTCCATCCCCTCCTTTTCGATGAGGTTCATCACCTCGCTGGTGTTCCGCATGCTCACTTCGTGCGGAATGTACTGGTCTCTTTTCATATCTACAATTTGATTAGAATTTTCAAGACAAATATAAAACAGCAACGCACCCCAAACCACACACCTTTATCATATCCAATAGGCTTTATATCAACCTATTGAAATTCATAACAGTGCACAGTTTGGGGTGCGATAGGATTAACGTAGTTTAACGAAAATTCTTGAAATATTCCTTTCTAAGAATTTGACAGACCTCTTCCGACGAGAATCCATCGAATTCATAGACCAGACTGACCAGCCGGGCTTCGAGTTTGGTGACATGAATCTGCGACAAACGGAGTTCCTTTTCCAGGATGGCAACCATCTGCTCCACCTGTTCTTTCCGGTTCTTTCCCGTCAGTTTTCGCTTGATGCGGTGGCGATGCTGCAGCCCATCCGTTTCGGGACAGAGCTGTGCGAGCTTGTGTCGCAGGGTTTTTAACTTGCGGACTTCATTGCCGCTCAACACTCTTTTTTCAAAATTTCTGCCTCCAGCACGTGGCCGAAGTGTTCAACCTCCTGGTTGAAAGTCTTTTTCTTTTTCATTGTAAATAATTGTTTGGATTGTTTATAAAAATGTCCCGAACAAGTAAACTTATCGGGACAAGGAGGAATAAGATGAGGATGGCACTATGCCATTACACTACGTTCGTAGAGATATTGAGGAGCAAAGCCTATCTCATTGTTCCAATCAACAGTGAAAGGGGCAAGCGTAAAGTTACGGAAATAATCCATATCCTGCAACTTACGACAAATACCTTTCTGCATCAGCGGAGTGAAATCAATCGTTCGAACCTCGCCGTTGCTGACCGCACGAAAAGAAATGCTTATCTTCTAAGTTGTCTTGCAAACACGAATTTCTCCAGCTGGTCCAACGACATGTTATAGAAACGTTTTTCCTGGTTCAAAGAACGCATTGTCTTCATGTCTTCCTCATCGAGCTTAAAGTCGAAGATGGAGATGTTTTCCTTAATCCATTCGGGATTGGTATTGCCCGGGATAACCGAGAAACCTTCCTGAATGTGCCAACGGAGGATAATCTGGACAATGGTCTTGTTGTGCTTCTTGGCAATCGTTGCAATGGTAGCATCCGAAAGAAGATTCTTGTCGCCATGCCCCAACGGGAACCAACATTCGGTTACAATCTGATAAGGTTCGTGTTTCTTACGCATATCGAGGCGTTGGGCATATGGATGGCACTCAATCTGATGAACGGCAGGCTTAATCTTCATGCCCTCTACGATGGTCTTGTAAGCCTCTTCCTTGGCATCGCAATTGCTGATGCCGAGTGCACGGATTTTCCCTTGTCCGTAGGCTTTCTCCATGTCTGTCCAAGCTCCTACGTAATCGCCGATAGGTTGATGGATGTAGAGCAAATCGATATATTCCAACCCTAAACGTTCCAACATGGCATCGATGGCTTCGAGTGTCTTTCCTTCGCCATATTCCGTGGGCCAAAGCTTGCTTGTTACCCATATTTCTTCGCGAGGAACACCGCTTTCCTTGATGGCCGCACCTACTCCATTTTCGTTGTTGTAGGCATGGGCTGTATCGATGTGGCGATAACCATCTTTGAGAGCCACCAAACAAGCTTGCTTGCAATCGTCATTCGAGACCGCATAAGTTCCCAATCCGAAGCGGGGCATTTCCACACCATTGTTCAATTTCACATAAGGAACACCCCACTTGTCGGTGCGTTCCTGTGCCTGCACGACCAGGCACATTACCAGCATACTCAATGCAACAATCACTTTTTTCATATTCTTTACTTTATGTTTATTTTCCCATTGTTTTAGTAAACGCCAATACAGACAGAAGCCATTTCCCGTTCTCTTTCACATACACTTCCGATACGATGAACGGATTGCGGACTTCGTTGCCACCTACTACGGCATCCAAATGAATACGACTATATACCACTGCGGTATTTTCCGTAAACTTGACTTCTTCCGAATGTATGTCCGCATTTTTATACCAGATACCGCCCGAACGGATAGTATTCAACTCCTGCGTCTTGCCCCAATAACCGCCCATGTGAACAAATTGGGCTTCATCATGGAATAGCTCTGCCAGTTTATCGGCATTCTTTTCCGCCATCCATTGCCACTTGTTGCGTGACAGGTTTATCATTTCCTGCTCGGCCGGTGTTTTCGGAGTGCTTTGTGAAATCGCATTCTGAGCGAAACATGTGCTGCATGCAGTTGCAATGATCGCAACCATTGATACTAAAAACTTTTTCATATTCATAAAGATTAGATTGTTTTACCTAAGTTATAGGCTTCCTGCATGAAAGAAGAGCCTTTTACACCTCCTTTTCGTCCCATGCCTGTCGCTTTGATCATTCCACGTTCGGTAGGATTAGGCAGGCAACGGACAAAACCCCTGAATCCTTCGATGGCACAGTCGGCAGCATAAGGTTCGCGGTCGGCACATGCTGTGATGTAATAGAATTCCTTGTCTTTCAGTTGCATGAAACAATAGAAAGTACGATCTATCAGGTTTTTCAGCTGGCCGTTGATGTTCAGATAATAGACGGGACTTGCCGATAAAATCAAGACAGATTTGTGTTCTTTCGGATTGACACTCTTCACCGATTGTTTGATTTGATAATGTCCTGTTTGTTCCACTTGGTCCAAACCGGAGGAACAGGCGACAAGAAAGAGGCCGATGGTAACGGCTACAACTGATAAAATACGATTACCCATATCTACTGATAATTTATACACAAAATATCCTGAGTACAAAGTTACCGCTTTGTCTATAAAGCAACGATAGACAAATTACTGAATATCATACCCGAATTACTCTTTGTCCCGAAGACTCTTTGACAATAAAACTTTTGTTGATATCTTTACAAAACAAAAGTAACAAAAGATGAAACAGGAAATAATCAATATGGATTCTGTGCAGGACTACAACGAAAACCTCGGCGTAGAAACCTTACACCCTTTGGTAAGCGTAGTAGACATGTCGGAACTGGCCGAAATCAGACATTCGCTGAAGCGTTTCGGGTTCTATGCCGTGTCCCTTAAACAACTGGACTGCGGTACCATCATGTACGGACGAAGCAGTTATGACTATCGCGAAGGCACACTGATGTGTGTAGCTCCCGGACAGATAGCCGGAGCCAACGACGGGGGTGTGAGCAAACATCCTAAGGGGTGGATTCTGATGTTTCATCCCGACTTGCTGAAGGGGACCTCGCTTGCAAGCAAAATGCGGGAGTATTCGTTCTTTTCCTACACCTCGAACGAAGCATTGCAAACCTCGGAACGTGAACGGCAGACCATCATCGGTTGTATGCGGGAGATACGGGAGGAATTACAGCACCCCGTAGACAAACACAGTAAACGCATCATTGCGTCCAACATCGAATTGCTGATCAACCACTGCATCCGTTTCTATGACCGACAGTTCGTGACTCGAGAGGAAATCAACCACGACGTACTGAAGCGTTTCGAGGAATTGTTGAACACTTATTTCGACTCGCCGGACGTAGCCAAGTTGGGCCTTCCTACGGTTGCGTGGTTTGCCGACAAGCTGCACTTATCGCCCAACTACTTCGGCGACCTCGTAAAACGGGAACTGGGCATCTCGGCACAAGAATATATACAGCGGCACATCATCGAACAAGCCAAATACTTGCTTGTAAACGAACGAATGACCGTGAGCCAAGCAGCATATGCCTTAGGCTACAAATACCCCAATCATTTGAGCCGGGTGTTCAAGCATGCAACGGGAATCTCACCGAATGAATATAAATCAAAAAACTAATAATCGTATGACAGAGAAAATCCTATCCAAACCAAGAATCACCGTGATTGATGCCTTGCGTGGCTTTGCCTTACTGGGGGTCATTCTGGTTCACATGAACCAACATTACAGCTACCGTTCCATGGGACCGTTCCTACCGCACGAGTCTATTTTGACCGAATGGAACGATACGGCCTCCTGGCTAATTTGGAGTGTCATGTTGGGACGATTCATCAACATCTTTGCTTTCCTGTTCGGCATGAGTTTCTTTATCCAAATGGATAGGGCGGCAGAAAAAGGTGTGAACTTCGGTGGTCGTTTCCTCTGGAGAATGGTGATTCTTTTTGTTATCGGCTTGATAAGCACTTGTTTCTATTCGGGCGATATCCTCTCTATCTATGCCGTCTTCGGCATCATCATGCTTTTCTTGAACCGCTTTAAGAATTGGGTGTTGATTCTGATAGCTGTCCTGTTACTGGCCGGTGCTCCCCGACTGATAATGATTGGGTATAACCAACTGACTGCTCCTCCTGCTACGGAACAGGTGGTATCCAACGAAAACCGTCCTCAACGTCCCCGTCCGAATGCTGAACCGAGGGAGCGTCCGAAACCAACTTTCCTGCAAGTAGCCAAGGAAAATCTGACGAGCGGCACCATGGGCAAACTCAATTATCAGTTTATGGGAGGCAACCGGGGGTATATCACTTTAGCCATCTTCATATTGGGCTTGGTAGTAGGCCGTACCCGTTTCTTCGAGACCGTTCACAACAACAAGGGTCGTAACTGGAAATTGTTGGGCATATTCATCGTAGCCTTACTCTTTTTCAATTGGCTGATTACCCTCTTCCCTGCTCAGGAATCTCTGTGGCGTTCCATGCGGAACGGAGGAGTTCCATCAGCATCGGCTTTGACGGTTCAAGCATTATCAGATTTCAGCATGGTACTTTCATCGGCAGTTCTGGCCATGGTGTTCATTGTGCTTTACCAATATCGAGGTTTCAAAACCGTATTGGGACAATTGGCTCCATACGGCCGAATGGGATTGACCAACTACGTTTCGCAAAGCATCATCGGTGCCCTTCTGTTTGCGATGTGGGCATGGGGCTCGTACTTCGGGGGATGGCAAGCAGCCGAAGTCATGTTGTTGGGATTGGCCGTTTATATCGTGCAAGTGATTGTTTGCAGAGTCTGGTTGAAGTTCTTCCAATATGGTCCGTTGGAATGGCTATGGCGTTCACTGACCTATTTGAATCTACAACCTTTCCTGAAAAAATAGCTCAAAGGAATGTATTGAAAAAGTGGGTGTGCCAAAATGCACACCCACTTTCTTTTTGCTGGGTAGAAAAGGTTTCTCAAGCATAACTATGCATTCTGCCGCCACATGTATGCACCATAAAAAAGGGTTAGCTAAATGCTAACCCTTTCATGTTTATTCATGTAGAAGAAAGACCTGCTTATTCAGCCTTGGCAGCTTTCTTTGCAGCTGGCTTCTTGGCACAAGCCTTCTTAGCCGGAGCCTTCTTTTCCTTTGGTTCCAACTTAGCCAATTGCTTCTGAGCCTTTTCCAATTCCTTGGTCAACGCTGCGATTTCTTCACCCTGATTCTTGATGGTAGTGAGGAGTGAGTTCAATTCTTCGTTGTCCATATCGGCCGGATACAAAGAGTCAACGCGTGCGATGAAGTCGCCCACGATATTCATGTAGTTGGTGAATGCATCGAATGGAGAATCGTAAATACCGCGTTCGATGAACAAGCCTGTGTGCTTGGTAGTCATGAAACGGAAGTTGTTGCTTGCCTGAAGGTAATCCCAATCTTGCTTGATACGACGATCCTGGCAGTGGTGTACGCGTTCGGCAACGCTGTACAACTTGTCGAATGCTTCGCGTTGGAGGATGTTACCCAAGAAGCTGGAAACGTCTCTTTCTTCGTCTGTCCAAGACATTGGATAAGGAACGTCAACTGCATCCACTGATTTCAGCTTAGTGATGATTTCGGTTGGTGTAGAGAATGTGATGCCCTTTTCCTTAGCACAAGCTGGCAATGCCTTCAAGAATTCG
>JAFQNW010000124.1 GCA_017420875.1 Bacteroidaceae bacterium | reverse complement strand
TTCCCGGTTCAGGCTCCTGGTGCTTTGTAGCACACGAATCAGCCAAAGAAGACCGCATCGAAATCATCGGCGATAAAGGAATGCTAAGTTTTTCGGTGTATACTTACGACCCTATTGTATTGCACACCGAAAGAGGAGTGGAAACTTTCTCTCCGCAAAATCCGGAATATGTCCAATTGCCAATAATCAAAACGGTCATTGAACATTTGCAAGGAATAAGTATCTGTACTTGTGACAGCATCAGTGCCACCCCAACCAATTGGGTGATGGACCGCATCCTGAACAAACTATAAACCTCGTATCATGCCACGAAACCGAATATATTTCCTACTCCTTCTTTGTCTTCTTCCCATCTGCCTTTATGCCCAAAATGAAAAGCGGGATACGATAGCGGTAGAAGAGCACAAGAAGGTGATTACGGCTATCGGTGGTGGCATTATCGATTTAAAGGATGAGTTGGTACACACCGTTCGAGATACCGGACGAAAGATTCGGAAAGAGGTGAAAGATTTCAATGCCATTGATACAACCTACATCTCGCCTAATCTATACAATCTAGCCTTCATGCTAGAACATAGCACCTGGTACGAGCACTACCGTTTGGGAAATAATAATGGAAGCCAATCCCAAAAAATCGGTTTTTCCCCTACCCTTGGCACTAAATTGGGTGTTTATTTCGGTTGGCGTTGGATATTTCTAGGCTATTCTTTCGATGTGGAAGACTTGTTTGGCGGAAACAAGAACAAGCCCAAGAAGAAAGAGATGTCATTGAACATTTATAGTTCCAAATTCGGAATTGACCTGTATTATCGGAAAACTGGAAGCGATTTCAAACTTCGCTCGTATAGTGGTTTCGATCTGAACGAATCATATAGAGACATGCATTTTGACGGTCTTCAAAGTAGCATCAAAGGCTTAAATACCTACTGGATTTTCAATCATCGCAAGTTTTCCTATCCGGCTGCTTATAGCCAATCTACCAATCAACGAAAAAGTGCAGGCTCGTTCATGCTCGGATTCTCCTATTCACAACACAAAATATCTTTCGACCACAACAAATTGCCCGAAGCCATGCGTGCTCAGTTGAGCAGTAGCTTGCAATTCAATAAAATCAAATACTCCGACTATAGCTTAGGCTTCGGGTATGGCTACAACTGGGTCTTTGCAAAGAATTGGGTATCCAATCTTTCATTGCTTCCAGGAATCGGATACAAGAAATCGAAGATAGACGACAAGGATTTCAAGAATGAACATTGGACAAAGGACATCAACTTCGACCTGATTACCCGTGCCGGTATCGTATACAACAATGCCAAATACTTCATGGGTGCCTCGGTGGTACTACACACGTACGATTACCGCAAGCCTAACTTGGCCGTAACCAATTCTTTCGGCACACTCCGAATTTATGCCGGTTTCAATTTCTGGAAAAAGAAACAATACAGAGAGTAAAAACATCAAGACGTTTTTTAAAAACGTCAAGGCATTTTTTTAAAACGCCTTGGCGTTTCGACCCAAACTCCTTAGCGTTTTCCGTCAAACACCTAATCATTTTTCCGCAATCACTTGTTTTCACAAAAGTGAAAAGAATCTGCCACATCTGCCACTATAATCACCATGAATATCAATAATTAAGTCTCCGTTGCAAATGTTGCAGAAGATTCTTGAAATCTTCTAGCATGACCAACTCAGGTCTTCTATAATGACGAAGCCCCGTCATCTAGCATGACGAGGCCTCATCAAAAGGATATATGAATAGTCTAGTTTAGAAGCGTGCACCTAAGGTTAAAAGCAACTGATGACGAGAGTTATCCACCTTAGTCGTAGGAAGAGCCAAATCATCAAATGCATAGAAATCGGAGTTGTACATATCGAGCTTGTAAGCCAAATCTGCATAAACTACACTTCCGCGGTAACCCAAACCACAAGTAAATGTATTCTTCGACTTGATATTGTTGAAGTCGGTGCTTGTGCGATACGATGTCAATGGGCTATAGGCATCATCATTGAAAGCAGCTGAGGTGTAATTGTATCCGGCACGTACGCTGAAACCCTCTGCTACACGTGCTTCCAACCCAAGTCGGAAGGTATGAACAGCCTTTAAGTTATCTTCAATGGTATATTGTTCGCCCAATTCATAACCATCCACATCCTGCAATTTGGTAGCTGCATAGTCCTGAAATTCGTATTCTGCACCCACGGCCAAGATATTGCCCAATGTAGTACCTGCACTAACATTAAACTTCCACGGAGTAATGGTTGTATAGTCGTATATCAAATAATCAGGATCCAAATAATCACTCAATCGCTGGCTATACGTATCATCATAAGCCAAGATATCCGAAGACATGGTAGCATCATAACTTTCTGTCAACTCATACCAAGTAGGTGTATGAATGGCCAAACCAATACGAAAAGGCGATTCCTCTATCGGACGTACAATAACACCCAACTTCAAGTCAACCCCTGCACCATCCAATGCATAATAATTGTCCAGGTTGTAATAACCAATGTCACTACCATCATCTCCATAAAGGTTTTCACCATACGAGGTATAACGCTTATAGTTCACATCGTAAACGCCAAGAGTTGCACCAATATAAACTCGGTCTTCAATATTGAAAGCTACATTGAAGTCATATTCACTAATGCCACCTGTTTCCTGGCTGAAGAAGTTATTGTCCATACCATCCCATCCCAACAGATAATCAGCACCTATCGGCCAATCTACCACACCGGTTGTAGCTCCCATCATAGATAATACCGGATATTGATTCCAATAAGTCAGATACGGATTATTCGTATCCAGCATTTGGTCAAACGAAGAGGCATTAGTCATGCCGGCATAATCCATTTCATCGGCCAACTGCCAACTTTGCGACAAACCATCCAATGCACCACCTGCCGAGAACAAACGGTTGAAGTTCTTACTCTTGTGATAGTTGAAACCAAAGTTAATATAACGCAATGAAGTAGTATTCCCTACCTTATAAGTATACACCAAACCAAGTTGGTCGAACGAAGCACGTGTACGGTCTTCCTTCATGGAAGTTCTGTTGAAAGAGCTTTCAGTACCGGTACTATTGAAACCAAAAGAAGCCGAAATATCATTGCTACGGAAGATACCAATGCCGGCCGGATTGGTTCCCATGACTGAGATATCACCTCCCAAAGCACTCATAGCACCACCCATACCCACAAAACGGGCTGTACCGTTCAATTCGTTTCCGATGACACGTTCGGCATCATATGCATTCTGTGCAGAAGTAGTCAAGGCCAAAGCCAAGCCACAAACTGCCAATATACTTTTCTTTATCATAATGAATCGTTTAAATTAATTATCCAATGTTATGTAGTATCCATATATTATCTTCGGCCACCGCCTCCACGGCTACCACCGCCACCACCTCGTGATGAACCTCCACCCATGGAAGAGCGGGATGATGATCCTCCACCGCTCGAGAAGCTGCTACGAGAAGAAGAACGGCTACTGCTACTACGATAAGACGAATTATCATTCGAACGACGAGCAGAGCTGCTACGATAGCTGCTTCCTTCGGTAGCATTACCCTTTCTCTGATAAGAAGGTGTAGTATTTGTCACACTCTTACGGGTACTGCTAGGGCGGTTGTACGAAGAACTTCTACCTTGAGCCGGACGTGTATAGGTACTTTGCGTACGACTACGTGAAGCTTCACGGGTTACCGTTGTTTCACCATTACGGTTTCTTACCGCTGTACGTTGAGGACGTACCGAGTTCGATCCGTCTTTCGATGTCACTACGCGACCGGATGAGTTACGAACGGTTGTACCGTTACGATAAGCATTGCGGTCTGTTCGTCCACTTTGTTTGACACCTGCATTATTATCACGGTTATTGCGTTGAGTAGTTGCATAACGACGGTTCGCATTTCCAGCAACACCTACACCACTACGAAGGTTATTTGCGTATCTTCCTGCATGAATACCAGGGTTACGAGCACTTGAGCCATGCCATCCATGAGGTTTTCCCCAATAGCCACCCCAAGCGAAGTGAGGCATGTGATGACTGTGCCAGTGATGATGATGTCCCCAGTGGGCACCCCAATAACCTCCCCAATGGCCACCCCAGTAACCACCACCGAACCAATATGGTGAATGCCAGCTACCATAATACCAAGGTCTGTTCCATCTCCAAGAATAATCAAATCGCCAATCCCACCACAAGCGATTGGTATACGATGGGAACACATATGCATAAAGTCCATCATCATATACATTCCAATCCCAAGAAGGGAGTGCATATACAACATCCCAATAAAGCGGACTACTTACAGGAATGGCAAAACGCGGATTTCGGAAACGGACAATTCGCATGGCATATTCATAATCGTCCTGCGAACCTTCGAAACCATTCACCCATTCGCCACGTTCGTACATTGGCTTTTCTTCGATATACAATGTATCGTTTTCCATTGTAAACGTATTGTCACGCGAAGTGTATCGACGGTTGTATTCATCCACATCACGGGTATTTCCCTTTGCGTCTTTCACCACAACGGTAGTACCAGGAGTCGCATAAACAGCTGTCGACTTCTCATCATCACTCACCACAACTGTAGTTGTCTTTTTTTCTACAGTCTTTTTTTCTGTCTTCTTCTTGGGAATGAAATAAAGATCGTCATTGCTACTTTGTGCCATTACCCAAAAAGGCATGCAAACCATCAGAAGCGAAATCAAAGTCATTTTTTTCATACTCATATTCTTTTTTATTGTTCATCTAATTTTCTAGTACAAAAATAGAAAAGATGTTTCACCCAAATTAGAGGAAAACCCTATTCTTTGGTAGGGATTTCCCTATTTCTTTTTATCTTTGCCTACAAACCAGACAAAATAACAAATGCTATGAAATATTTTGAAGTTACTTTTACAACCCAACCATGTAACGAAACAACCAACGATGTTGTTTCGGCTTTGGCAGGAGAAATTGGTTTCGAAAGTTTTGTTGAATGGGAGAATGGCGTGCAAGCATACATCCAGCAAAACCTTTTCGACGAAGAAGCCCTTAAAGAAATGGTTAACGAATTTCCACTTCCTGATACTCACATTACATATACCATTCAAGAAGCAGAGGACAAAGACTGGAACGAAGAATGGGAAAAGAATTTTTTCCAACCCATTGTGATTGGTGACCGATGCTGTATTCATAGTACCTTCCATAAAGACACTCCAAAAACGGAATACGAAATATTGATAAATCCGCAAATGGCCTTTGGAACCGGGCATCACGAAACGACTAGTTCCATCATCTGCGAACTTCTGGATGCTGACTTGAATGGTAAAAATGTATTGGATATGGGATGTGGAACTTCCATTCTAGCCATTTTGGCATCCATGCGAGGAGCCAAGGCAGTAACAGCCATCGACATTGATGACTGGTGCGTGAATAACTCGAGAGACAACATAGCCTTAAACAACATTCATAATATAGAAGTGAAATGGGGTGATGCAGCTCTTCTAGAAGGACATGAGCCCTTTGATGTAATTATCGCCAACATCAATCGAAACATTCTATTGGCAGATATGAGCCGATATGTAGCCTGTATGCATAGTGGATCAGAACTATTTATGAGTGGTTTCTATGTAGAAGACATTCCTGCCATTCAAGAAAAAGCAGAAAGTCTAGGGATGACATTCCTGCACCATAGAAAAAAAAACAATTGGGCAGCCGTAAAATTTGTGATGAAATAATTATTTTATCAACAAGGAATCCAAAGCGGATAAACTTCCATTAAAGATATTCAAGTCCACTTGTTCCGAAATACCTGGCAGTGTACCGACATCGGTATGCTGCCAAAATTTCCAATCACCTTCATACTTAACGGAATCAACATAATAATGAGCAATCCAATAGGGATAGGAATTGAAGACTGAATCATTCAAATAACGTGTCTTGAATTTGTATGAGGCATAGATGATAGGTTTCACACCATAATGACGCTCCACCTTTTGTAACCAGAGTTTCAAATCACTTTGAAGTTTTTTCACATCCTTACCTTTTTTCTCAATATCAAGAACTGGTGGTAAATCGCCTTTTTCCAATTTCACCGAGCGAATAAAGAAATCAGCTTGTTTATTAGCATCTGTCTTGGGATTATAGAAATGATATGCCCCTCGGATAAATCCATGTGCCTTGGCTGAATCAAAATTGGCTACAAAATTTTTATCGGCAAAATCCCCACCTTCTGTCGATTTCATAAAAACGAAACGAATGGGAAACTGTCCTTGACGAGTTTGAGTCAGCATATTCCAATCAATATCTCCCTGATAGTGCGAAATATCAATACCATGTACCTGATAACCATAAGGCATGCAGATGCCATAGGCTTTCATTCCATAGCAAGGTTTCCAACGATATGCATAAGGACGAATAAAGAAAAAATAGAATATAGCAGAGAAAAGAATGGCAATCACCCCCATAAGTACATAATATAACCATGTAGGGATTTCCCACTTCTTGGCTATCTTTTTCTTCTTCCGAGGCTTACCCTTTTTTCTCGGCTTTCCGGTAGAAGTATTCGCTTTCTGCGATGAAGGCCGATGGGATTTTGTCTGTTCAGATTTGGGTGATTGTTTACGCATAGAGTTTACAAAGAGGGCAGGCTATTACGCCTGCCCTTCTCTTTTTATTTAATAATCAATTACTTAGCTTGTTCCAATTGCAAAGTCTTTGTTGGTTCATCGCAAACTTCAGTTGGGCCGAAGTATTGGATAGGACCAGGATATACATAAGCAGTTTCCTTAGCCCATGTTTCACGGTTAGCAGCAAACTTCAAGAATGGAGCACCATCTAACTTCACAAGAGCCTTCTGGATAACCGGCTTCATTTCACCATGACGACGTTCCATGTTCATCATCATTGTAATAGGCACACCACCTGCAATCCATTCAGCAGCAGGAGCAGTTGTGTTACGTACTGATGACATGTAACCTGTCTTACCGTTAGCAATCAACATAGAAGCTGTGTAACCCAATGAATAGCAGTAGTCAGCATCAAAGTTAGAAGGAGCAGCACAACGACCTTCGTAACCGAAGAAGTGATGTTGAGGAGCAAACTTACCAACGAACTTACCTTCTTCCTTCCAAGCAGCCAACTTAGTAGCAACCATTTCAGACAACAACTTTTCTGTTTCGATCAAAGAAACCTGTACGTTACCGTGTGGGTCGCGGTCGAGCGACAACTGACGAGCTACACCTTCTGGCAATGAAGCGTAGATAGCAGCATTTTCAGCAGACAAATGGTTGATGATATATTCACGTTGTTGAGACTTCTTAATCATAGCGAATTCTTCACCGTTGTGAGCCAAGAAGTCGTTCAATTCAGCGATCAAACGCTTCATTGCCGGAATGAATTCAATCAAACCTTCAGGAATCAATACTGTACCGAAGTTGTTACCAGCAGCAGCACGATCAGCTACAACCTGAGCAATGTAAGTCACTACATCGTCCAAAGACATTTCCTTTTGTTCTACTTCTTCTGAAACGATACAGATGTTTGGTTGTACTTGCAAAGCACATTCCAATGCAATGTGAGAAGCCGAACGACCCATCAACTTGATGAAGTGCCAATACTTACGAGCTGAGTTACAGTCACGTTGGATGTTACCGATTACTTCAGCATATGTCTTACAAGCAGTATCGAAACCGAATGATGTTTCAATCATTTCGTTCTTCAAGTCACCATCGATAGTCTTTGGACAACCAATAACCTGTACACCGTAGTTCTTAGCTGCATAGTATTCAGCCAATACACAAGCGTTAGTGTTAGAGTCGTCACCACCGAT
>JAFQNW010000013.1 GCA_017420875.1 Bacteroidaceae bacterium | reverse complement strand
GTCTGTCATAAATGCCTCCTCGTTTTTTCTGTCTTGCAAAAATAGCCAAAAAAGCTACTTATACAAGCATTTAGTGGATTCAATTTATAAAAAACGCTTTTAATTATCGGATACGGAGAGTTTTGCCTGCGGTAATGTTGTTTCCTCTAATTCCATTAAGGCTACGGAGCTGGCTCACCTTTACGCCATATCTGCGTGCAATTCCTCCCAGGGTATCGCCTCTTCTAATCTTGTGATACTTGGCGTTCTTGTTGCTGACACTCGACACTTTGGCTTCATTTACCGCAACGGTTCTACGCTTGCTGAGGTATTTCTTGGCATCGAAAGCATAGATGCTGTCTTCTCTCTCAATAAAGAGGCTGGCTGTATTGTTGGGTAAGTTCAAAGCATAAACTTTGCTGTTACCCGGAATGATATCCTTTTTGTATTGAGGGTTCAGACTGCGAAGCTGGTCGATGTCGAGGTTACATACACTGGCCACTTGTTGCAGGTGAAGGTCCTTGTTAATGTGGATGGTATCGGTCGTTGTTGGCAATTGTGACTCCATGGGGCAGATGCCATGTTCGCAATAATAAGTCATCACATAGTTGGCTGCAATGAATCCGGGTACATATCCACGGGTTTCGCGTGGAAGGAATGGATAGATGGCCCAATAGTCGGTATTACCTCCGGCACGGCGAATGGCTTTATTTACATTGCCCGGGCCACAATTGTAGGCTGCTAATACTAGGCTCCAGTCCTTATATATATTATATAGGTCCTTGAGATAACGCACGGCTGCCCAAGTGGATTTGATGGGGTCGCGACGTTCGTCTACCAAGCTGTTGTTTTCAAGACCATAGATTTTTCCGGTGCGGAGCATGAATTGCCATAAACCGGATGCACGTTGGCGGGACAAAGCGGTGGGATTCAATGCCGATTCGATGATTGGCAGATATTTCAGTTCCATCGGAAGGTCGTAGGTATCCAATGCTTCTTCGAATAAAGGCATGTAGAAATTGGCTGCAGCCAACATGAAGGAAACTTTATTCCGAAGACGTCCTGTATAGGCCTCGATATGCTTCTTTACAATGTCGTTGAAAGGCATTTCAATGACTGAGGGGATACGCGACAAACGGTCGATGTAAATAGAATCGCTGATGACCGGGTTGTTAGGGGTAGATTGGCAATTTTCGTCGATGGTAATCAAATACTTGGATTGCCAGTCCCAATATAGGCTGTCCATGTCCGATTGCATGCTTTCCGGGAAGATGATGCTTTCTTCTTTTTCCGTTTGGGCATGGATACTGGTTACGAATAATGAAAGGGCTATACCGATGATTATGTTTTTCATGGATTCTGAATTTTAAAACTTTAAACTGCATTGCAGACCGACGGAATTGAAGTTCCGGGTCTTGTTATCATTGATGATGGCTGGTTCTATTTTTAGACCCAAATCCTTGGATATGTCAAAGTCGGAAAGTTCGGCATCGACATAGGCATCGATGACTGACAAAAGGTATACTCCAATGAAACAGAATATACTTAAATCGCGTTGCCGGCGGAACATGTCTTTCCTTTTCTTGAATAGTTCCTTATAACGGGACTCCTGCCCTGAAATACTGGAGTTTAGAGGTAAGAAGTCTTCATAACTTTTGGTGTTGGGATCATCGTCCATGATGTCCAAATAAGCTTGCGAATAATCCTTGTACATCTTGTTATTCCAATTGAGGGCATAGGTGCATCCCACAAATCCTCCGTAGACGATGGGGAGTTTCCAATATTTGCGGTTGTATATCTGACCCGCTCCCGGGAAGACCAATGCCAACCAAATGGCTCGGTTCGGGTTGGGGATAAATCGTTTTTTTGGTAGCTGGGTGTGCTGCACCGAATCTGCCTGAAAAGCCAGCTTGGTGGTGTCTATCGGCGATTCCAATAGCTGTAGCTCTCTTTGGTTTCTTTGAGCAAGGCTGTCCACTACGATGGAGTCGTTGGAAAGGATTCGGATACTAGTTAAAGAGTCCCGTGGAATGCCTTGACGTCGCTGCTTGGCATTCTGGGCACACACATCCATGCTTCCTGCCACCAGAAGTGCAAGAAGAAGTAGACTGAACTTGATATGTTTAATGCTTCTATTATTCAATTTTTTACTTTTTCTTTAACGAATCCAGAATTTCCATGATGCGTTCCAAGTCTTCTTCATTGTTGAAAGGAATGCTGATTTTTCCTTTTCCCTTTGAAGAACAGGACAGCTGTACTTTTGAACCAAAGAACCCGCGTAAATGTTTCTGCAACATCTGATATTCTTCAGACAATTTGCTTCCATTGGCTGTAATTTTCTTGTTGCCGCTTGAAACGGATTCTCCGGTAGTCAAGGCTTTTACTATCTCTTCGACTTTGCGGACTGAATACTTCTGCGATTGGATTTCATTGAAAATCCGGATTTGGGTTTTAGGGTCATCCAATGCCAGCAAAGCACGTGCATGTCCCATGTCTATTTCCTTATTCTTTAATGCAACTTGAATGAGGGCAGGAAGTTTTAACAATCGCAGATAGTTGGCGATGGTTGTTCGTTTCTTGCCCACGCGTTCGCTCAACCGTTCTTGGGTGAGGTTGTATTGCTCCAATAGTTGCTGGTAAGCCAAGGCTATTTCCAAAGAGTTCAGATCTTCGCGTTGGATGTTTTCAATCAAGGCCATTTCCATGACATTTTCATCGTCCGCTGTGCGGATATAGGCAGGAATGGTCTTTAAACCAGCTTGAATGGAGGCCCGATATCTTCGTTCGCCGGCAATGATTTGGTAAGAATCCTCACTCATCTGGCGAAGGGTAATTGGCTGAATAATCCCAATCTCGGCAATAGAATCACTTAATTCCTGCAAAGCTACCGGGTCAAACTCACGGCGAGGCTGATTGGGATTGACAGATATCTTACTCAATTCGATTTCATTGATTGAAGAAGACCCCGAAGTCTTTACTTCTTCGGTAGAAATCAGAGCATCGAGTCCACGTCCTAACGCAAATTTTTTCTGTACAGCCATGTGTTACTTATTGTTACGGGTAATAATTTCTTGTGCCAATGCCAAGTGATTCTTGGCTCCGTTGGAGTCTGCATCGTATAGGATGGCAGGAACACCGTGGCTAGGAGCTTCGCTCAACTTGACATTACGGTTAATAATTGTCTTAAAAACAAGTTCCTGAAAATGTCTTTTCACTTCATCGTATATCTGGTTGGCCAAGCGTAGGCGTGAATCAAACATCGTCAGAAGGAAACCTTCAATTTCCAAACCTGTATTCAGTTTTGACTTGATAATCTTAATGGTATTCAACAGCTTGCTGATGCCTTCCAAAGCGAAATATTCGCATTGAACCGGAATGATAACCGAATCGGCAGCAGTCAGTGCATTGATTGTTATTAATCCTAATGAGGGGGAGCAGTCTATTAAAATATAGTCGTATGCATCCTTCATGGGAGCCAAAACCTTCTTCATGATTTTCTCGCGGCTTTCCAAATTCAGCATTTCAATTTCAGCACCCACCAAATCGATATGCGAAGGGATAATATCCAATCCGTCAATGTCGGTTGTATAAATGGCTTCACGAATATCTGCGTGATCAATCAGACATTCATAAATGGAACAATCCACTTCTTTAATGTCTACACCTAATCCCGATGATGCATTGGCCTGAGGGTCTGCATCAATCACTAATACTTTTTTCTCCAATGTGGCAAGAGAGGCTGCGAGGTTAATTGTGGTAGTTGTTTTCCCAACGCCACCTTTCTGATTGGCTAAAGCTATAATTTTTCCCATAATAGTCTGTTTTTACAGCCGCGAAATAACAAATAATCGCTGACAGCACCTATTAATTTTGGCAGACATTCTCAAAACTGTTGATAACTCACTGGTTTTGTTAATAACTTAACGCGGCAAAGATAAGTATTTCCTCTTAATTTCGAGTCAAATTTTTAATGGGGTTGTAGAAGATTAAGATAATTTTCTAAATCTTGTTCGAATAGTTCGGCCAAAGGTTGTATCTTTACCACATAGAATGTTAATATGGTATGTATGAAGAATAAAAAACCTCTCCTTTTAATTTCGAATGATGATGGCGTGAATGCCAAGGGGATTTCTGAACTGGTAAAAACGTTACGTAATCTGGGTGAAATCATCGTGATGGCCCCCGATGGTCCACGCTCCGGAGCTTCAGGTGCCATTACCTCAGAATGTCCGATACGTTATAGTAAAGTGAAGGAAGAAGAGGGCTTGATAGTATATAAATGCACAGGTACCCCTGTCGACTGCATAAAATTGGCGTTACATGAACTTGCTCCCCGTTGTCCGGATGTGGTCATTGGAGGCATTAATCATGGAGATAATTCGGCGGTGAATGTACACTATTCAGGAACAATGGGTGTTGTGATAGAGGGATGTTTGAAGGGGATTCCTTCAATTGGATTTTCTCTTTGCGATCATGAATCGGATGCAGATTTCTCTGCCATGTTGCCCTATGTCAAGCGGATAACGGAAGAAGTGTTGGAACATGGCCTTCCGAAAGGTGTCTGCCTGAATGTCAATGCTCCAAAGGGTGAAACATTGAATGGTTTACGCATCTGTCGGCAAACCAAAGGGGTTTGGACCAATGAATGGAAACGCAATGTGCACCCTAGAGGTGGAGCGTATTTTTGGTTGACCGGCAATTTTGTGAATGTCGAACCGGAGATGGAAGATACCGACCAGTGGGCCTTGTCTCATGGATATTTGGCAGTTACGCCGACTCAAATCGATTTGACAGCTTATGAGATGATGAACGAATTGAAGAACTGGAATCTAAATATATGAAGTATTATTTAATAGTAGGAGAGGCATCCGGCGATTTGCATGCTTCTAATTTGATGCGTGCGTTGAAGGAACAGGATGGGCAGGCTGAATTCCGTTTCTTCGGAGGAGACTTGATGCGTGCCGCAGGCGGTACGTTGGTAAAGCATTATAAGGATTTGGCTTATATGGGGTTTATCCCAGTGTTGCTCCATTTGCGTACGATATTTAAAAATATGGATATTTGCAAGGCAGATATCGTACAATGGAATCCGGATGTGGTTATTTTAGTTGATTATCCAGGTTTCAATTTGAAGATAGCCGAGTATGTGAAGAAAAATACGTCTATCCCCGTTTATTATTATATCTCTCCAAAAATATGGGCATGGAAAGAATATCGGATAAAAAACATTAAAAGGGATGTGGATGAATTGTTCTCGATTCTTCCTTTCGAGGTCCCTTTTTTTGCAGGGCATGATTATCCGATTCATTATGTGGGGAACCCTTGTGTGGATGCAGTAGATGCTTTTAAGAAGGAATCAGCTGAATCGTTCGAAGATTTTGTGGCAACAAATGGATTACCGGAAAAACCGATTATTGCTTTGTTGGCTGGTAGTCGGAAGCAGGAAATAAAAGACAATTTGCCCATGATGCTGGAGGCTTTGAAACCGTTTATGGCAGATTATCAGTTGGTTATCGCAGGTGCTCCGGGAATGGATGCTTCCTATTATGCGAAGTATATAGGCGATGATGTACCTGTCAAGATTCTGTTTGGACAAACGTACCGATTGTTGCAACAGGCAAAAGCAGCTTTGGTTACTTCGGGTACAGCAACACTTGAAACGGCTTTGTTCAAGACCCCACAAGTGGTTTGTTATTATACGCCAATAGGGAAGATTATCGCTTTCTTACGGAAAAAGATTCTTAAAGTAAAATTTATCTCATTGGTAAATTTGGTGGCGGATAAGGAAGTGGTACGTGAGTTAGTTGCCGACACCATGACGGTAGATAACATCCGTAAAGAACTATCTTTAATCATAAAAGAAGCATCCGCAGGACGTGTGCAGATGCTTCAAGAATATGATCGTATGCTCCAAATTTTGGGCCCGGCAGGTGCTTCCTGTCAAGCTGCTTCCAAAATGGTGGAACTATTAAAAAATCGATAAGGCAAAAAGATAGACTACTGCTGCCGGAATAGCTAGCATGGCACTATCAAAGCGGTCGAGTATACCTCCATGTCCTGGAAGGATGTTGCCGGAATCCTTTATGCCTAATTGGCGTTTCATTAGTGATTCGGTCAAATCGCCCCAAGTTCCGAATACAACCACAGTAAGGGATAAACCAATCCATTCTCCAGTGGAATAAATAGGGAAGAAATGGGCTAAGGCAAAAGCGGCAGCCATGCAGAATACAGCACCACCAATCGAACCTTCCCATGATTTCTTTGGTGAGATACGTTTGAACAATGGGTGCTTGCCGAAAAGTACGCCTGTACAATATGCACCTGTATCATTCATCCAATTAAAGATGAAAATGGAAAGTGGAAAAATGAACAGGTATTGTGATACTGTATCGGTGGGGATAGTTTGGAATGCCAGCACGTTAAGCAAAGCAAATGGAAGTGCTACGTATAGTTGGCTGAACATTGCATAGGCCCAATTGTTGATGGGATTTTCTTTCTTCAAGTAAAGTTCGCTGATAAACAAGTAAATAAGAATTGCCAGATAGGGAATGAAGATATTTGTCTCAGCTGGGTTCATTCCATAGAAGAAGAAACAAAGGAACAACGTAATGCTACCCAATGTACAAATGTTACGGTTGATGTGAACTCCTTGCTGCTGGTTCATTAATTGGCAGAATTCTACAGTTGCCAATGCACTGATGAGGCAGAATAATATGCCAAATGGCAAAGGTCCTCCAATGATACAGCCAATTAATACAGCTACAAAGATAACGCCTGTTATGGCACGCTGGATGAAATTCTTCATAAGGATGTTCTTTTATATTATACTTCTTTGTTTTCTAATAAAGGTTTTTCTTCTTGTTGGTTGTCAGGAATCTGATTATTCTCTTCTACCTTTTGGGACATGATTTCTTCTGATCTTGAGGCCCAAGGACGTTTTCCGAAAATGCGTTCTACATCCTCGGCAAAAATCACTTCGCGTTCCATCAACAATTGTGCCAATTGGTTGTGACCTTCTTTGTGTTCAGTCAAGATGGTCTTGGCACGTTCGTATTGTTCATTAATCATGTGTTTTACTTCTTCATCAATCAATTCAGCAGTACGTTCACTATATGGCTTGTTGAATGAATACTCATCATTGTTGTAATAGCAGAGATTAGGTAGCTTGTCGCTCATACCTGCATAGGCTATCATGCCATAGGATTGCTTGGTGACTCTTTCCAAATCGTTCATGGCTCCTGTCGAAATATGGCCGGTAAAGAGCTCTTCCGCAGCACGACCACCCAACGTAGCACACATTTCATCCAACATTTGTTCTTTTGTGGTGATTTGTCTTTCTTCAGGCAGATACCAGGCTGCTCCTAATGCCCGCCCACGAGGAACAATCGTTACCTTAATTAAAGGATTGGCATGTTCAAGGAACCAAGAAAGAGTAGCATGACCAGCTTCATGAAGTGCTATGGTATGTTTTTCGTGGTTGGTCATTACTCTTGTCTTCTTTTCCAAGCCACCGATAATACGGTCTACGGCATCCAAAAAGTCCTGCTTGCCTACTGCATCTTTCTTGTGGCGTGCGGC
>JAFQNW010000123.1 GCA_017420875.1 Bacteroidaceae bacterium | reverse complement strand
TGCTCGAGGTGGGTGAAGAAGGTGGTATGGGGCACTTCGCATACCTGCATGTCGATGCCCCAACGGTGCTTACCGATCACTCGCATGAGGGGTATTTGAAGTGATTCTACTCCCTCACCCCCTCCAGCACCGCACTGCGTCCCCGTTCGAAATACGTCGTCAGGCGGCGGTCGAAATCAGCAGCCAGTTGCTTGCGGCGTACGATGCGGCGGTCGGCATCCGTCCAGAGGCGGTAGTCGTTGCTACCCTGACCGGTGAGGTCGTTTGCCAGGGTGCGAGGGTCGAGCGACACGCCGAACTGCCCCTCCACCATGCGACACCACGCACGCACGTTCCCGTCCACCCAACGGCGGTTCAGCAGCACGCTGTAGAACGACAGCCAGTCTACCTTCTGCTTGCATTGCGGTTGCATGAGGGTCATCAATGCCAGCACTACGCGGGCTTGCAGACGGATTCCGCTGGCACGCACCTGCTCGTCGGTAAAGGAGTCTATCAGGGCAGTGAGCTGCCCGTCTGCGGTCTGGGCGACAGGGGTATCCGCTTCGGCCTCCGCTACATCCGCAGCTATGACCTCCTGCAGGCCGTGCTCGCCGAAGCACACCTGCCCCTTGTCTATGTGCAGATTCATGGTCTGTACGCTCTCTATCTCGACCACGGTGCCGTGGTTGATGAATGTTTCTATTTTCATGGGTGTTTGGATTTATATTAAAAAAGACAACTGCTAGTTTAGTTTCAGCGAATCTATTTGTTCGGAGTTTATCACGGTGCCGTGGTTCACCAGCTTGTCCACGTTCACGTCGCCATCGGCCGTGATGCTCAGTGTGGGCATCGTTTCCAGCGAGGCGGCATCCGATATCCGCTGCATGGCATCGGGAGGCATTATTTTGCTGAAAACGAAATAAAGAAACGATACAAACTTCACATTCCGAAGGCTACGGAAAAGGTTGCAGATGGCATCGATGCTGAGCAGCACGTAACCCGGATTTCTCGCCTCGGCAGGGGACGCTCCGGCCTGGCAGCTACGCAGCCGCTCGTTCTCTTCGGAGAGGCGTTTCACCTCGCCGGTAAGGCGTTCTATCTCCCTCTGCAACAAGACATTATCGGTACCCTTCCGAATGATGGAGTCTTGCAGGGTCAGGAATTCTTCAGTTGATAGTTGCATAATGTAGCTGTGATTTTTTTAAGGTTGGTTATCGACGGCAAATATACAAACACCGATACCCGTTTTGCAATAGTTTTGCCAAAAAGTTATGAACAAAGTTATTAACAATGGGTGAGAAGTCCCTAAAAAGAGAATTGCCTCCCCACGCAATTCGAAGGGAGGCTATTCTTCAAGCTTGATTTTTATTGGGCAAGCACTTTCTTCAGCTGCTTAATCAATTCGTCGGGCTGGTCGGGCGATGCAGCATACGGCTCGACAATCTTTCCTTCCTTGTCCACAATCAGGAATCGGGGGATGGAAAGTATACCCCGCTCATCACCCAGTTCACGGTATACGGCTTGTGTCAGTTCCTTGCCTGCCAACAAATGATAGCCGTTCAAATCGTAATACGGGATGGACTTCCGCCAAGTGTTTTCCGCCTGCGGAGCGTCGATGGACAGATAGAGGTAGGCCACATCCAAGTCCTTGGCCTTTTCCTTCAGTGCAGGCACATGGCCGAACATCACCTTACAAGGTCCGCACCAAGTGGCCCATACATCGACATAGACCACTTTTCCACGCAACGGTTTCATGGCTTCGGAAATGCTTGTCATCGTTGAATCGCAGGGCAGCACGTGGTATCGGTTTTCGTCCAACTGGCCTTGATGGAAACGGATGGTTTCGGCTATTCCTTCCTGAAGGTATGCGTGGTAAGGGCTGTCTGGATAGGCCTGCTTGAATTCGTCGAACAAGGAGATAAACACTTCGGTATAGCGTTTGTTCACGATGTCGTCGTAGATGAAGGATGCCCAGATACGTTCCAATGCCTTTCCTTTGAACAATTCCTTGCACTGGTCGAACATGAAGCGGGACGGGTCTGCCACGGTACGCATGTTTCCGCCTTCCAGGGCGATGAACTTCATCGGTGCAAGCTGGCGGGCCATCCATCCTACACCGCGATAGCTCTGCATGGCCGCTTCGTCCCAAGGTGCCAAGAGGGCCTCTTTCAGTTCGGCCTTCCAGGCGTCGGTCTTGTCCTGCACGCCGTACATGATGGCGTAGGCTATTGCCTGACGCGAGATGAAGCTGAGATGTGCCATCTGCTCCTCGATAAAGGAAGCGGGAAGTGCAGCATGCTGAATCACACTGGCGGCCTTGTCGTAGTGTGCCTTGTTCATCTGCTTCAGTTCGTCAGGCGTCTTGGCGGACTTCAGTTCATGATTCCAGGTGTACAATATCTTTTCGCAATACGATTTATAATCGTCCACCGCACGCAGGCATTCGTTATAGGCCTTGTTGGTTCCGGCCAACTGCAAGGCCTCCTTTGTTACGGTCAGCGTATCCCGACTGCCCGGGGTGAGATAAAGCGTATAGGGCTTATTCAGGACATTCACGGCCATCAGCTTCGGGGCATCCAGTTCCATTTGGCAGGTCATATATCCTTCGGCATTTGTCGTATCTTTCTTGCCCAAGGCATACGAATAGATTTCATCCTTTCCGGCTCCCCAATAAACGACTTCCGAGTTCGGTTCGGTCTTCACCACCAGGGTCGCAGGCTCGGGAGCGTGGCATCCGGCAAGTACAAGGCTTGCCATGAATAACAGTTTCTTCATAGTTGCTGAATTTTACATTGTGCGACAAATATAAAAAATATATTTCATAACGTTGTAAGCCATCATTACCTATGTGTGCAAATTTTGCACATGTGCCATTTCTAACTGCAGAAAAGGGTGAAAGGAGTTTTCCGCATCTTTTCGGGCTTCGGATGCCTGGCATTCCGCGATTTTTATACGGAAACGAGCACGTCCCGCCGAGGAGGTTTTCCAGGACGGGACGTAGAAACTTATCTTTTAAAAAAATTAAAGCAAATCCGCTTCTTTCAGCAAGGCTTCTATTTCTTTCTGGCTGATGCTTTCGCGTTCGGCCTTATCGTAGATGGTCAGAAGATTGATTTCGCTCTCTTCGATGGCTACCACTACCGTGAAGGTAATGA
>JAFQNW010000122.1 GCA_017420875.1 Bacteroidaceae bacterium | reverse complement strand
TATGACGATAGTCTGCACGTGCAGCCTTAGTGATGGTTTCACGATAAGGAATCTTCGGTTCACCGTAAGTAATCTGAAGCTTTTCATTGTTTTCCAATCTCCACTTCAAAGTACGGAGGTGGAATTCGCCCTGACCATAAACGATAGTCTGCTTCAATTCCTTAGACTGTTCTACAATCCATGTTGGATCTTCTTCACGCATACGGTTCAAGATAGCCATCATCTTTTCAACGTCAGCCTCATTTACCGGCTTGATAGCACGTGAATACTTAGGATTAGGATATTTAATGAAGTTGAAACGGTTTTCAGAATCTTTACCATTCAAAGTATTACCTGTCTTAACGTCTTTCAATTTCACAGTACAACCGATATCACCAGCACGGAGTTCTTCAACAGGAATACGGTTAGCACCTGCACAAACGAACAACTGAGCCATACGCTCCTTCGAGCCACGGTCGGCATTAGTCAAGTCGTCACCTTCGTGTACCTTACCGCTCATTACCTTGAAGTATTGAACACCACCGATATGTGGTTCAACAGCAGTTTTGAAGAAGAACAATGAAGTAGGACCATCAGCATTGGGTTTCACAACTTCACCACGAGTGTTATGTACTGGAGGCATTTCATCAACGAACGGAACCACGTTGCCCAAGAATTCCATCAAACGACGAACACCCATATCCTTACCTGCACAAACGCAGAATACAGGGAACATGCCACGAGCAGCCAAGCCCTTACGGATACCTTCACGCATTTCGTCTTCTGTCAACGATTCTGTTTCGAAGAACTTTTCCATCAAGGTTTCATCGTGTTCTGCAGCAGCTTCCACCAACGCCTTGTGCATTTCCATGGCCTTATCCATTTCAGATGCAGGGATTTCTTCAATAGTCGGAGCACCACCTTCAGGACCCCATGAATACTTCTTCATCAACAAAACGTCGATAATTTCATGGAAGTTAGGACCTGTTTCGAGCGGATATTGTACAGGAACGACCTTTGAGCCATAAATAGTTTGGAGTTGTTCCAATACATTGTCATAGTCACACTTTTCATGGTCAAGTTGGTTTACCAATAAGATAACCGGCTTGCCTAACTTTTCAGTGTAACGGAAGTGGTTCTGTGTACCTACTTCAGGACCATACTGACCGTTCAACAAAAGGATAGCAGTATCAGTTACATTCAATGCAGTCATAGCTGCACCTACGAAGTCGTCACTACCCGGACAGTCGATGATATTCAACTTCTTATTGTTCCATTCTACATGGTAAACAGTAGAGAATACTGAATATCCATATTCTTGTTCTACTGGGAAATAGTCACTTACTGTGTTCTTTGCAGTAATTCTACCGCGACGTTTTATAATGCCACTCTCAAAGAGCAACGCTTCAGTGAGGGTGGTTTTACCTGATCCGTCATTGCCAAGAAGAGCAATGTTCTTAATTTCATTGGTTTGATATACTTTCATGATATCTAAGATTTAAAGATTATACATAAAAAGGTGTGTTTTTCATACCTTCTAAAAAACAGGCCGCAAAATAGAAAATAAAGACAGAAAAAGCAACTTAACCAAGTGTGTTACTAAACTATGTTTTTTAACACAGCTTTAATTTCTACATAATATATTAGGTAAACACTTTCATAAAATTAGCCATAAATCAACAAATTGTATTTATCTTTACCTGAGAATTTCAAAGAGCACTCTATTATGGCAGACAATTATTTGGAGAATCAATATGAAAGCTACCTGGCACGCAAGGCAACCTTGGGAAAGAAAACCGCAAAAAAGAAACCCACCATCAAGGTTCAACGCCTACAATCCGAAGCGATAGAGGCATTGAAGGACATTATTGCACAACCTTCTTTCCGGATGCCTTTCGATATTTTCCGCGAGCATCTATACTCGGCAGAAAGCTTATATAAAGGATATATATCAGGCAAGCCGGATACATACAAGGATTGTTACGACCAACAGGTATACCGGCATTATCTGAACATGGGCAAAGCAGCTACCGACATCAAGGAGACCTTGGGCCGTACCCTACACGATCACTCCATGACGAATGCCATGAACGATTTTCTGGCTCACTTCGACGAACGTCAGGTAGTAGGAATCATGGGAGGACATGGTTTGCAACGTACCGAAGATGCATACCGACAAGTGGTGATGGTCAGCAAAACCTTAACCGAAAACGGATGTTTGATGGTAAGCGGCGGAGGACCGGGTGCCATGGAAGCAACCCATCTGGGAGCCTGGATGGCTGGACACACGGAAGCCGAAGCTGATGATGCACTCTCCATCCTGAAAGAAGCCCCTTCCTTCAAGGATAAACTCTGGCTGGATACGGCTCTTCAGGTGATGAAGAAATATCCGCAAGAACAATACCTCAGTCTTGGTGTCCCCACCTGGCTTTATGGACACGAGCCTGCCACTCCATTCGCGACTCACATTGCAAAGTATTTCGACAATAGTATTCGCGAAGACAGTATTCTGACTATCGCCAAGGGAGGTATCATCTACTCTCCGGGAAGTGCAGGAACCATGCAGGAAATCTTCCAGGAAGCCGTACAGAACCATTACCTCAGTTTCGGATATGCCAGCCCGATGATATTCATGAACAAGCATTATTGGACGGAAGAAATGCCCGTCTACCTACTGATGGAGCATCTCATCAAGCAGGAGAAATACAAGAATCTATTGATGAGCCTCACCGACTCTACCGACGAGATTGTAAAGACGATATTGGAGTTTAGGGCAAACGCACCGTCTGTGTCATCCTGAGCAACGCGAAGGATCTGAATACATAAACGTAATGTTAACAGATTCTTCACTACGTTCAGAATGAAACGATAAAAAAATTAATCCAATAGAATAACCATGGCCGGAATCTATATCCATATCCCTTTCTGCAAACGAAGATGCATTTATTGCGATTTCTTCTCGACCACCCAAAGTGAGAAGAAATCAACATACATTCATGCTTTATGCCAAGAATTGGGAATGCGGAAGGAGTATCTGGAAGGGGAAGACATCGAAACCATCTACCTTGGAGGAGGAACACCCTCGCAACTATCTCGCGAAGAGCTAGAAGAAATCTTCACCTATATATATAAGGTATATAGCGTCCAGCCCCAAGCCGAGATTACCCTCGAAGCGAATCCCGATGACCTGACTTCTGAATATGTATCTATGCTTCGCCAGCTACCCATCAATCGCCTCAGTATGGGAATTCAGACATTTCAGGAAGACACATTGAAGATGCTCCACCGACGTCACACGGCCCGACAGGCCATTGAAGCCTTTCAACGATGTAGGGAAGCGGGATTTCAAAACATCAGCATCGACTTGATGTACGGACTTCCCGGTGAGACTCTAACGACCTGGAAAGAGGACTTGAAGCAAGCCATCGCCTTGCATCCCGAACATATTTCGGCATACCACCTCATTTACGAAGAAGGAACCACACTTTGGAAACTGAAGCAAGAAAACCAAGTAAAAGAGGCTGATGAAGAACTGAGTGTGACTCTTTTCAGCACCTTGATAGACGAATTAGAGCAAGCCGGATACCAACATTATGAAATCTCCAACTTCTGCTTGCCAGAATTGCATTCCCGTCATAACTCCAGCTACTGGACAGGGAAGAAATATCTAGGATGCGGACCATCGGCACACTCTTTCAACGGAGTCTCTCGCCAATGGAACATTCCTTCGCTGGATAAATACATCAACGGTATTGCCAACGGTAAACCTGAGTTTGAGATAGAAGACTTGGATCTTTACACCCGATACAATGATTTTGTGATTACAAGCATCCGCACTTGCTGGGGCATGTCACTCTCGCGTCTTCAAACAGAATTCGGAGAGGAATTGTACCGGTATTGTCTCCGCATGGCCAAACCTCACATAAGCCAAGGCGTATTGGAAATATGCGAAGGCGTTTTGAAACTTACGCGAAGGGGAATCTTTATCTCGGACGGAATAATGAGCGACTTGCTTTGGATAGAATAGAAAAGGCGATGCTTTGCATCGCCTTTTCTATTATCTTACTTAGCCAAACTATAAACTACATCCATGACCTTTTGGCCGATTTCATCGGCAGCCTCCATCGTAGAGGCTTCTGAATAGACACGGATAATTGGCTCGGTATTACTCTTACGGAGGTGAACCCACTTGTCTGGGAAGTCAATCTTTACCCCATCAATATCGTTCACTTCTTCATCCTTGTACATTTCCTTCACCTTTGCTAAGATAGCATCAACATCCGTCTCTGGAGTCAAGTCGATTCGGTTCTTTGCGATGAAGTAAGGAGGGTAAGTTGCACGAAGCTCACTCACGGTTTTTCCTTCGTGTGCCAAGTGGCTCAAGAACAAAGCAATGCCAACCAATGCATCACGACCATAATGGCTTTCCGGATAAATGACTCCACCATTTCCTTCGCCACCAATCACAGCATTGGTTTCCTTCATCTTGGTGGTTACATTCACTTCGCCTACGGCAGAAGCGTTGTATTCACAATTGTACTTGCGAGTTACATCGCGAAGAGCACGAGTTGAGCTCAAGTTGGATACGGTATTGCCCGGAGTGTGCTTCAACACATAATCGGCCACCGTTACCAACGTGTATTCTTCTCCATACATCTTGCCATCTTCACAAATCATGGCCAAACGGTCAACATCCGGGTCTACCACAAAAGCTACATCATAACCACCCTTTTCCATCAAGCCCATGATGTCGCCAAGGTTCTTTTCCAACGGCTCCGGATTATGTTGGAAATCGCCAGTCGGTTCGCAATAAAGGCCTTCAACCTTCTCTACCCCCAAACGTTCCAACAACTTCGGAAGAATCACGCCACCCACTGAGTTCACACAATCGATGGCTACTTTAAACTTGGCATTGCGGATAGCCTCAACGTCGACCAACTTCAAAGCCAATACACTATCGATGTGCTTGTCATCGTACGTATTATCTTCACGATAGCTACCAAGGTGATCAATGTCGGCATATTCGAATGCTTCGGCTTCGGCAATACGAAGAACTTCATTGCCTTCGGCTGCATTCAAGAATTCACCATGTTCGTTCAACAACTTCAAGGCATTCCATTGACGAGGGTTGTGGCTAGCAGTCAAGATGATACCACCGCAAGCACCTTCCATGGTCACGGCCAATTCGGTAGTCGGAGTAGATGCCAGGCCAATGTTCACGACATCAAAACCCATTCCCATCAAGGTTCCGCATACAACATTCTTCACCATATCGCCTGAGATGCGAGCATCACGGCCCACTACAATTTTATTACTCTGTATGGTAGTTGTTTTACGTATCAGCGTAGCATAGGCTGAAGTAAACTTTACAATATCCAACGGATTGAGTCCTTCTCCTGCATGGCCACCAATCGTGCCACGAATACCGGAAATAGATTTAATAAGTGTCATCGCGATAATTGATATGTGATTTCATAATGGCAAGGCATAACTTGAGAAGAAGCTGTAGAGGTTCCTTCACTATGAGGAACAATCAGCTTCACCTTCGAACGACCCGAGATCTCACGTCCCACCTTGATATAATCAAAAGGAATCATCCAACCGGAAGGCACATAAGTTGTATTATGTGCTGCATACATAGCTCCCCCATAGGTAAAAGTAGCCGAAAGGTTGTTTCCCGACTTGGTCAGGATAAATGCATCCGGATGGGCATATAGATTGGACATCGTATTAAAAGACAATGTATCTGTCTTGCCATCGTCCAAAATTTCTTCTTCGATATAACGTGCAAGTATTTCGTGACGTCCGTCTTCAAGCAACTTTCCGTTACCCCTTGCCACCACCTGCATATATACTCCGCTTTCTTCGAACAACACATATTCATTGTTCGCCACATTTGTCAAAGAGTCCTGTTCTGCAAACTGTTCTTCACTGATGACCTTGATTCCATTCAATTCGATAAAACGTTTGATTGCATCGCGTTCTTCTTCCTTCATCTCCGCATACGTCTTATCATTATTACATGCTTGGAATACGCAGCCCAGTCCAAACACCAACATTAACAATATACTTAACTTCTTCATCTTACATGCATTAAATTCGGGACAAAAGTAATAAATCGTCCGCAAACTTCTTCAATGTTTTCAAGCTATTATACTAAAATAACTATTTTTTTGCTAAAAGCAAGTCTTTATATTTCTCCAAAGCTTGTTTGAACACCTTAACAGCCTCTTCCATCGTACCATAGAACTCTCCGCCCGAAGCATTCAGATGCCCGCCCCCATTAAAGAATTCAGCAGCCACTTGATTGCAAGGGAAAGTTCCCACCGAACGCAGAGACACCTTAATCATATTCTTCTCTGTATCTTCACGAAGGAAAACCGAAAAACACACGTTCTTAATGGACAATGGGATATTTACGAACCCCTCCGTATCGCCTTTTGCATATTGGAATCTCCGTTGTTCAGAGCGAGTCAAAGTAATCAAAGCCGAATTAAATTGTGAGAATACTTGCATCTTGTCGTAAAGGACATATCCCATCAGTCGCAAACGTCCTTCCGAATGCGTATTGAAAACCCGGCGATAAATCTCATCCTTATCAATTCCCTTGGACAAGAGCTCTCCAATGATCAAATAAATTTCCCGATTATTCGAGTTATAAGTAAAGCCTCCTGTATCGGTCATCATCCCGGTATAGATACACTCTGCTCCTTCCTTGGTAATATCTTCAAAATTACCCAAGCAACAAATCAGGCGAAACACTAATTCGGAAGTAGAAGATATTTCCGGATGAGAAATTGTTATGCCACAGAAATCGCCTGGATATAAATGATGATCCACCATCAACTTACGGGCGGTAGCATTCTTCACCACTTCTTCCATCTCATCAATACGCGACAACACATTAAAGTCCAAGCAACAAATCAAATCTGCCTCCTGGATAAGTTTGTCCGCAAATTCTTTATACTTATTATATATGATGATATCTTCCGCACCGGGCATCCACTGAAGAAAAGCAGGGAAAGAATTCGGCACAACAACGGTTGCATTTTTATCTTGAGATTGCAAGAAGTGCCATAACCCCAATGATGAACCAATAGCATCGCCATCCGGTGAAACATGAGAAACGATAACGATCTTTTCGGCTTTTTCAAACCATTTCTCTACGTGATCTATATTTGCTTGCGTGATAATTCTTGACAACATATGATTTTCATTTAATGAGGTGCAAAAATACACATTTTTCTCCATTTACAGAAATATCCGAAGAGAACCTTCCATGGCCAAATCAACAAATTCAAGTCCTAACATCCTACATTCGTCTTTCATTCGTTCAACCCGACCTCTACTCAACGAAGCATCAAATATTACCTTCTTTATCTGAAACAGCTTTTGCAAGTCTCCAACTCTCCGATCAAATCCTTTACTTAAATATAAATAATCTACCGACATGAATTGTTCTGCAACCTTATCCTCCCAACGATTGTCCGAGAGAATTCCAATCTTCTTTCCATGCCAAGCTATGATATTTTCCCTAAACGAGCCCTTAAATTCTTCATTATCCTCATGCACCATCGTCGGGAACTTTACCTTCTCCTTTTCCCAAAAGGGACGAGCGACCTTTTTCAAGACATCAACCACACTATCCCCCGCTTCAGAAGCCAAAAACGAAGTTCCATTCGCTTCAATCAAATGCACCACCGGGCAATTTCTTATATTATAAAAGACAATCTCAGCTCCTTTTGTTCGTGGAAAAGCACTCCAAAGATGAGCGGCCAACAAACAAACACACACACCTAGTCCCTTAATCAGCAATCCACGTTTCGCACGTTGTCCATATAGAAAAGCGATACCCAATAACCCATAAAAAAGGCATATCTCCAACGAAGAGATTGGACCCATGGAAAAAGTTGCCCCCGGCAAGTTACTAACCTCACGAGCAACATCCGTCAACCATTCCGCCGATAGATTAAGCATCCATACCACCCATTCACACAACGGATGGCAGAAGCTCAAAAGAGCCATGGCTACAGTTCCATATATAATGAAAGGTACAATCAGAGCCGCAACTAAATTGGTCAACAAGAAATAAACAGAACAATTTGAGAAATAATACATCACCAATGGAGCTGTACCCAACTGAGCAGCTATTGATACAGCAAGTATCCCAACAAGACTTCGATAGAAACAATTCCTGATAGAGAATGCCCGCCAAATCAACGGATAAAAAAGAATGATAGAAGCCACCGCCACAAAAGATAATTGAAACCCTACATCATATAAATAGAAAGGACGATATATCAACATGGCAAGAGCAGCAATTGCAAGTGTATTCATAGACAACGACCTCCTTCCTGAGAGTCGTGCCAATTCCATCAACATACACATCACGACTGCCCTGACTACTGATGCCTCCAACCCTACCACAAAAGCGAAAAGCCACAATAAGCTGACAGACAAAAAACTTTTAACCCATCGTCCTCCTCTTGCAAGCACCAAGGGTCTTAACAAGAAATCCAGTAATAGCCAAACAATACCGATATGCATCCCCGAAAGTGCCAAAACATGCGAAATACCGGCATCTGCATAAATATCCCGAACTTCTTCTTCCAGTTCCCTCTTACATCCCAATGTCAAAGCACTTATCACAGGTAACTGTTCTTGATTCACTCCCCATATCCGGAACTGTTCCATCATCCGCTCTCTAATAACCAATGCCCTCTGCTTTAAGGTCAATGCGGAAGTCCGCTCACTCTTCATCCAATGACCGGAATAGGCATAAGCTGTACCACTTATCTCCTGATGATACAAATACGTTTCATAATCAAACTCATAAGGATTTCCTTGATTCTTTGGCTTTTGAATCTGAGTATAAACCAACAGTTCATCTCCCAACGTAACACTAGAAGCCAAACTATCTTTCGGAAGATAGAGCAACACTACCTGCTTGTCTACGCGTACTCTGCATAGAATGCTTCTAGACTTTTCTACAGGCACATCCAGCACCGTCACCCGATAAGCTTGTCTCTCGGAAGCCCAGTCTACTTTCAACGCTTGCCGTTCATGGTAGGAGAGCATCCACCCCATCAGAAACATGATACTCGACACTCCTAATCCAAACATCCATCTCCCTTTATACGATGATTTTATTCCTACAAGAGCCAATACAATAAGAAGCCCCCACAAAAGCCAGTGTAAGGTTTGCGACGAAAAACAATCCGGGAAGAGACCGGCAAAAAAAATTCCGGCTGCCATAAATATGGCTAGCCGGAGTATGGGATAAGTTTTCAAAAGCGTAGGATTTAAAGATTCTTCATCTGATGAATCATATCTACCATGTCAGGAGCCTTGAATATGGCATTACCAGCAACCAACACGTCAGCACCAGCTTCTACCAAAAGTTTGCCTGTCTCCAAGTTCACGCCACCATCAATCTGTATCAAAGCCTGCGAACCTGTGGTATCTATCAATTGACGAAGCTCCTTCAATTTATTTACGGTTTGTGGAATAAACTTTTGTCCGGCAAATCCAGGATTCACACTCATCAAAAGCACCATATCCAAATCGGCCACTATATCCTTGAGCATAGCAACCGGTGTTGACGGATTCAAGGTTACTCCCGCCTTCATTCCTGCATCTTTAATCTGTTGCACTACACGATGAAGATGAGTACATGTCTCATAATGAACATTCATCATCATAGTCCCCATATCTTTCAATTCTTTAATAAACTTTTCCGGCTGGACAATCATCAAGTGTACATCCAACGGCTTTTCAGAGATTTCGGCCACTTGCTTCACCAGCGGGAAACCAATAGAAATGTTTGGCACAAAAACTCCGTCCATTACATCCACGTGTACCCAATCGGCTTCACTACGATTCAGTGTTTCAATATCAGCTTGAATATTCAAGAAATTAGCAGACAAAATGGATGGGGAAATGATTGGTTTACTCATAATTCATGGTTTAACTTCAACAATGGTACAAAGATAGATATATTTTAAATATGAACCTTGAAACTTGACATTTATTTTACTCGACTCTACTTCCTGGCGTATATCGATACCCTCTCAAGAAATCCGAAATAGTCATTCTCTTCTTTCCCGCAATTTGGATAGACAAGAGATTGACAAATCCATCCTCCACCGCAATTCTGAAATATGTCTTTCGGTCTGTGTCGATAGTGCCAACCTGCACCCCATGTTGTGTAAAGATTTTCTCGGTTTCAAAAATCTTCAAGACCTGTTTTGTTCCGTCAGGCAAGCAGATTTCTGTCCAGGCAGCCGGGTAAGGTGAAAGGCCACGAACAAAATCATAGACCTTCTTCACGCCCTTATTCCAATCGATACGGCAAGTTTCCTTAAAGATTTTAGGTGCCGGACGAAGTTCTGTTTCCGGTAAAACATCTGCTTGCGGAACAGACTTCACCGTGCCATCCAGAATTCTATCTACTGTCTCTAATACCAAGTCTCCTCCCAACTTCATCAACTTATCGTAGACTATTTCCACATTGTCCGTATCAGCAATCGGAACTCTCACCTGTTGGATAATGTCTCCCGTATCAATTTCGTGTTTCAGGAAGAAAGTCGTTATGCCGGTTTCTGTATCTCCGTTCATCACAGCCCAATTAATCGGAGCCGCTCCCCGATACTGAGGAAGCAACGAGGCATGCAAATTGAATGTTCCCCAAGGAGGCATATTCCACACCACTTCCGGCAACATTCTAAATGCCACTACAATTTGCAAATCAGCCTTCAAAGCTCTCAATTCTTCCACGAAGGCCTCATCCTTCAAATTTACAGGCTGCAACACCTTCAATCCTTGGGATACGGCATATTCCTTTACAGGGCTACCTTGCAGCACACTGCCATGGCGTCCCATTGGTTTGTCTGGCATCGTAACAACTGCCACTACCTGATAACCTCCTTCTACCAACCGTTTCAAACTTTCCACGGCAAACTCAGGAGTACCCATATATACAATTCTCAAATCTTTCTTTTCCATAAGTTATCATCAATCTTCTGAAAAATCGACCAACATCTGTCGATACGAATTCAATATTCTCGATTTTGAAAGGAATCCCACATACTTTCCATCATGATCCACTACCGGCAGATTCCAAGCTTTCGTGTCATCAAACTTCTTCATTACAACCTCCATCGAGTCGTCCATCTGGATACGTGCTGGCGGAGTAACCATGAAACGACCCACATAGAAACGATGATAAAGTTCCTGTCTGAATATGATGTTACGAATGTCATCTAAAATCACAATACCCAATAATTCTCCCCGTCCGTCAACCACCGGGAACATATTTCTCTTGGCTTTTGAAATGACCTTCACCATCTCACCCAAGTCATCGTCCGGATGTACTTTTTCAAAATCAGTTTCCACCACACTCTCTATATCCATCAATGTCAACACCGACTTGTCCTTGTTGTGAGTCAACAACTCACCTTTCTGAGCCAAACGCATGGAATAAATGCTATGAGGTTCGAATATCATAATGGTAAGGTACGAGCTGACCGAAACCATCATCAACGGCAGAAACAAGTCGTAACCACCGGTCAACTCGGCAATCAAGAAGATTCCAGTCAGTGGAGCATGCATCACTCCCGACATCAATCCCGCCATACCCAACAGAGCGAAATTCTTTTCCGGCAAGTCATCTGACACAACCGGTGCTAATGCATAACCGTTGCAGAAATGGGCAAAGATAAACCCGGTGATACATCCCAGGAAAAGGCTGGGTGCAAAAGTCCCCCCACAACCTCCACCACCATTGGTCGCACTGGTCGCAAAGACTTTAAAGAGTACCACGAAAGACAGATAAACCAACAACAGGTTTCCGTATCCGTAGAAGATAGAGTTGTCCATCACCTTGTCCCAATCGGCGGCACTCGTTCCATTCAGCAACATGTGAATTACATCGTAACCTTCACCATATAAGGATGGGAAAAGGAAAATCAAGATACTCAGCATCGCCCCGCCTATCAACAACTTGATGTATGGATTGCTATACCGGCGGAACACTCCTTCTATCCGATTCATGGTGCGTGTGAAGTACAAAGAAACCAAACCACAAAGAATACCCAACAACAAGACCGCCGGGATACGCTCCATCAAGAAAGGTTCGTCCATGTGAAACTCAAACATCGCCTCAGTACCGTGCAAAATGTAAGCTACAGTAGCCGCCGTAACACTCGACACCAACAATGGGAGCAAAGAGCCCATAGTCAAGTCAATCATCAATACTTCAAGCGTAAATACCAATCCGGCAATCGGAGCTTTGAAGATACCTGCCACCGCACCGGCAGCCCCACATCCTACCAACAACATCAGTGTACGATGTTCCATTTTGAAAGCACTTCCCAAATTGGAACCAATGGCCGATCCCGTCAGCACAATCGGTGCTTCTGCCCCGACCGATCCACCAAAACCAATGGTAATAGCACTGGCAAAAAGCGACGACCAGGTATTATGTCGCTTGATACGACTCTGCCTACGGGAAATCGCATAAAGAATCTTGGTCACCCCATGACTGATATCATCCCGCACCACATTGCGGATAAATAAACCCGTGAGCAGGATACCTACTACAGGATACACCAAATACAACCAGTTGGCTCCCGTCGAATCGAAGTTTTCTGTAAGGAAGTGCTTGATATACTCTATCAGGAACTTCAGTAAGGTAGCAGCCAAAGCTGTCAAGATACCCACCAGAAAACTGAGTATCAAAATAAAATGTTTATCTTTTATATTCTTTCCCCGCCACAACAGAAGACGTTGGAAAAGACTTTTTTTCTCATCCATATAGATTATTCTCTTATCACCTTGACCAATCCTCCTTTACCCAACTTGATAATGCTGGATGGAGTGGGTCTTGCAGTTTCCTCCTGCCGACATTGTACGACATAATCCACTGCTTGTTTTATTTCATCACTGATTTCATTAAATACAGCCGGAGCCGGTTCTCCACTGATATTGGCCGAGGTCGAAACAATGGCTTTCCGAAAACGAAAACAAAGTTGTTTGGAAAACTCTTCGGAAGTGACCCGAATACCAACGCTTCCATCTACAGCCAACAAATTGGGTGCCAAGTTACGAGCCTCATCATAAATAATGGTCATCGGTTTAGTGGCACATTCCATCAAATCAAAAGCCACCTCAGGTGGTTCGTTCACATAAAAATCCACCTTTACCGCATTGTCCACCAACACCAACATCGCCTTGCTGTCGGCCCGTTTCTTTATTTCATACACCCGTTTCACAGCTTCCTCATTGGTAGCATCACACCCTATCCCCCAAATGGTATCTGTCGGATAGAGAATCACCCCTCCTTTTTGCATCACCTCGCATGCCTTGCGGATGTCTTCCTTCATCAGTTCGTTCATAGACTCAGAACAAAGTATTGGTTCCTTCAATCAATTTTCCCATAGACCAAGCTGCACGTACATTCAGTTTGGCATCCAATATCAAAATATCGGCATCCTTTCCTTTTTCCAAGGAACCTTTCCTGTCGTACACGTTCATCAAACGAGCCGAAGTTTCGGAAGCCATGCGGAGAGCATTCTCAACTTGCACACCAGCTTTCACCATGTTTTGCACCAGTACATCCATGGTAGCGATGCTTCCAGCCAAGTGTTCGTGATCTTTGGTCTTGCACACTCCGTCTTCGATGATGATGTTAGGGTCGTACACCGCTTCTTTATCCGCTGCAGCATACGCCAACGCATCCGTAACCAGACAAGTCTTTTCTGTCCCTTTCACTTTATAAGCCAGTTGCAAAATGGTCGGTGGAAGATGTTTACCATCCGCTATCAGTTCAATGGTCATTCCATCTACCAAATATACGCTTTCTACCGTTCCTTCGTATTTATATTCACGACATTTATGGAAACCCGGCATACCATTGTAGAAATGCGAAGTATGAGTAAACCCTGCCTCATAAGCCTCTTTCACCAATGGATATTCTGCTTCGGTATACGAAATGGCAACCAAGATACCTTTTGACTTCAGATAACGTGCAAAATCCAATGCTCCAGGCACTTCCGGCGAAGCATCCCAACGCTTGATACAATGGGTCGATTCTACCAACGAAGTATATTCTTCCACATTCGGCTCACACAATTTATCCCCAAACTGGTCGCTGGCACGCTTGGGAGTCAAATAAGGTCCCTCCAGATGCAAACCCACTACCGGACTATCCTTTTCGCTCATCAACATCTCGCAGATAGCCACCCCTTTACGAATATCCTCGAAAGAGGAAGAAGACATCGTAGGGAAAATGCTGGTTGCACCATGTTGCTGATGTGCCTTGATGGCTTTCCGGAAAGCCTCTTCCGTACACTCTGTAAAGTCATGTCCTCCACCACCATGAGCATGCATACATACATATCCCGGTACGATGAACATGCCACGCGCATCTACCAATTCTGCTCCAATCAGAGCCAAATCACAATTGGTCACTTCGATAATCTGACCATCACGCATCAGCACAGAGCCATCCTCCATCCAACCTTGTGGAGTAAAAATTTTCCCATTGATTATTTGAGTCAACATAGCGTTACAGGGTTTCAATCATTTTTAATCTTACAAATGTATAGCATTTTATTTAAAAAGTAATCCTCCAAGCAAAAGTTTTTGCTTGGAGGATTACTTCCATCCGGCATCCTACCGTTTATTTCAGATGCTTCTTGACATATTCTTTCAATATATGGAATCCCGGATTCACCATCGCACCATGGTCGTATCCATCCAATTCATACAAATATACATTCTTATGCCCATTCACCTTCATCATACGCCACAAGTAGGCCGTTTCTTCGTATCGTCCCAACAGTTCCATTTCTCGGTCCCCCGAGATAATAATCAATGGCGAAGCATCCGAACGCACATAATACAACGGAGCAAATTCGTCAATGCTAGGTTGTGAAGTTTTCATCCCCTTGGCTTCGCGATAGGCAAAGTGACTGATAGCATGTCCGCTGAAAGGTACCAATGCCGCAATGGAATCCGCATCAATTTCGTATTTCTTCAACCATTTCTTATCCAGCCCAATCATGTTTGTCAGATAACCGCCAGCCGAATGTCCGGCTACCACAATTTTTTTGACATCCCCACCGTACTCTCCGATGTGTTTGAACGTCCAAGCTACGGCTGCAGCCGCATCATCTATACAATCAGACAGTGTAGCTTTGGGCAACAAACGATAATTGACCGCAATCACTGCCAGCTTATTTCTTTTCAATTCTTCAGGAATACTCTTGCTTCCTCCCGTCAGGCCACCGCCATGAAACCATACCACCGTTACAAAATCCTTCTCTCCCTGAGGATAATAAAAATCGAGTTTGCAACGTTCCAAAGCATATTCATTTCCTGCATCCCGATAAGGGATATTCAAGACCTCTGCATACTCCTGAGCCAACAAATTGACAGGGATGCAACAAACCATCAATAGCAAAAGAACTTTCACGCGTTCAATAACCAACTTCATAAATCTATCTATTTTTACGTTTAACGACTCTTTTTCCCTTCTTCAACGTAAAGATAGGTAAAAAAATGAATATACCCAAAATAGACATCACCAATCCACCGATAGTACCTGCTGCCAACGGAAACCAGAACGCTTCCTTACTTGTTCCCACCATGAAAGGCACAAAGCCCAGAATCGTAGAAACCACCGTCAGAAATACCGGCACAATCTTGGCATTCCATGCCTTCACAAAAGCCCGGGATGGCAACAAGTTCGGGAACCGACGACGCACTGCATTAAATTCATTCAAGATATAAATGCTGGCATTGACCGTAATCCCACACAACAAAACAAAAGAGGCAAAACCACCTTGATCGAAATTCAGTTCGAACAAATAGAATGTCAAGAACACCCCGATATACGATATCGGTATTACGAAAATGATAGCCAACGGTTGTTTCAACGAGTTGAACAAGATGCTCGTAGTAAAGAAAATGATGGCAACCACAATCAGTAACAAGGCGTATTGCTTGTTATCCTTCTGGCCCCATCCCCAACTTTGCTGTTCGTCTTCGGCTACATACCCCATGGGCAATCCGGCATTGAACTCTTCCAGTTCCTTCTTCAACAGTTTACGACCTTGCTCCGAAGAACCGATATACTCATACTGCAAGCATAACCGATATTGCTGGTTTTCTTTCGCAACCCGTTGGGGCGACTGTCCTTTCTCCACCGTGGCGAAATCCGCCAATTTATAGGAATTTCCATTGATATTGAAAGGCACATTCACCAAGCTCCACACATCATATTCCCGACTTTGCATAGAAGTCAGTTTCAAGGCTTCCGACTGATTTTCATACACAATGTCAACACTGGAAATGTTCCGACCAAATACGGGCCGCAATGCCATAAACAACTGCATGGCTGTGATGTTTTCCTTAGCCAACCGTTGCTTGTCCAACTCCAGATAGAATTCACTGTAATCGTCTTTCCACCAACTGAACTCCGAGTTGACAATCACTTCCTTGATACGCCGATAAGTCAGCAACTTCTCCTTCAACTTTTCCGTCCAATAGGCCAACTCATCATAGTTATACCCATACAGTTTGACTCTGAAACTACCGGCTGACTCCCGAACATCGTTACTGAAACCCTGATCCTGTAATCCATAGACCCCCCAGCTTCCACCACCCAAAGTCAGGGCCTTACTGATGATATTAGCCTTCAACGTATACGGGAAACCGCTGTACTGATGCTCTTTGGTAAAATAAATCTGGATACCCGCTCTACGGGCACTGTAAATCGAAGTCTGGAACTGCTTGATTTCCTTGAATTCCGTCAAATAGGTTTCCATTTTCTTAATCAGCACATTCATCTGCTCCAAGGTACTTCCGTTGGGTAAAGTCGCTGTTACCGAAAGTACCGTTTCCCCTTCGTCGCGATTAAAGTAACTTCCCTCGTATACCTTTTCCACAAACAACCGCAAGCTTCCTCCCAGTACCTTGTCGACAATGGGTTTCACTTTCTCTTTGTAAGTCGTATTATCGAATAGTTTGTTGTAATATGCCACCAACTTCCCTTCACCTTCCATCTTTTCCGGAAGCAAGAATACCGGCAATCCAAATCCCAACACCAACAAGATACAAGCCACTACCCGATAGCGGCAGAACCAGGCAATCAGTCGTTGATAAATGCGGGTGAAATAAACGGCCAGCCGCTTTGTCCACAAACGCTTCCGTCCACTCCGTTTTTGCTCCATTCCCATTTTGTCAATCATGGAAGGCACAAAAAACAACGCAACGGTTAACGATACCAGCAAGTTCACAATCACCACCGCAGCAAAATCCTGCAAGTTCAAGCGAATCTTTTCATCCAGGAAGAAGATGATGACCAAGGCCCCCACCGTTGTCAACGTAGCCGCCAACACCGATACATAAGCCTTCAGGTTCCGGCGATGCAGAATATGGTCGGTCATCACAATGGTGTTGTCAATCACCAAGTTCAACGAAATGGTAATGCCTGCCAATGAATAAAGCTGCATCTCCAGTCCAAACACATAATAAAAGATGGCAGCAATTGCCAAGTTTACCGACAGACTCGTCACAATGAGGAACAAATAACGCAGGTTCCAGGTAATCAGGGCTACAAACACCAGCAAAATCAAGACCGTCAATCCGGTTCGCAAATAAATCTTATCCAGTTCCTTCTGAATGTATTCCGTTGCATCATAGCTGATGTGCACCTCGTAACCGGCCGGCATGTTCCTCTGCAGTTCGGCCATCTTTTCTTTCACCTGCACACTCAAGTCCAACTGATTGGCCGTTTCCTCAGCTGTCAGAGACAAGTAGATGGAGTTCAAGCCATTGATACGGAAATAGCTGGTAGGTTGCGACTCCACCCGTTTAATCTTGATTAGCTTGTCCAGGCTTAACAGAATCCCATCCTTTGTCTTCAGTCGGATGGCAGAAGGGTCAAATTCATTTTCTTTTCCTGTCGAGGAACGAACCAATCTAATCCATTCCTTCCCGTCTTCTCCCTTCTCTATCGAGCAAATCCCTAGAAACTCCTTTTCATAATGTCCGGAGATGGCCGTCTGCAAATCGGTCAATGAAACGCCCAATTGGGTAAGCTGCCTGTCATCGTATTCCAGTTGCCATTCCATTGGAGTAGCCCCGGTCAGTTCCACCTTATAAATACCCTTCAATTGCCCCAACACCGGCTTGACATTCTCTTCGGCATATCGCTGTATCAGGAAGGGAGTAGCCGGAGCATTCAAGGTATAGGTCATGAAAGGCCGTTCGGCATTTTCGTCCGACCGGCTGGCCTGAATCTGCGGATAGCTCACCCCGTCGGGCAACTGTGCCCATGTCTGTCTGATGATGGTCGACACCTCAAATCGGGTCATGTCCATATCCGCATGCTTGTCCAGTTCCAGAGTAATGCTTCCACTTCCATTGTCTGAAGTAGAATGTACATTCTTCACCCCTTTCACCCGGGCCAACATAGACTCCAGCCTGCTGGTTACTTCCGATTCGACGACTCTCGACGAGTTTCCCGGCATCTGGAAAGAGATGGTCAGTCCAGGCAGGGTACGCGACGGCACCAGCTTGACCGGCAACAATGGTACCAAGGCCAACCCGACCAGTGACAGACAAACGAAAGTCACAATCAGTGTAAACGAGGAAAAGGAACGGTTTTTATTCATCGATACAACCCATTACTGAAGTCAAACTTGTCGGACAGCGAATAGCCGCTTTCAAAGTCATGCAATGTCAGTCTTCTGATTTTATAATAGTTCATCCAATAATTCTGCAAAGCCGAGATATAATTTTTCTGAGCTTCCTGCTGTCTGTTCAACGAAAGTGTCAGGCTATTCACATCGGCCTTACCTATGATAAACCGTTGTCGGGTCTGTTCATAGGCCATCACCGCCAAGTCCAAAGCCTCCTCGGCACTGGCTATCAACCGGAGTTGGATATTGAAATCGCTGACCGTCATGGTCACCTCTTCTTCCAATCCCAGTTCCTCCTGTCGGGCAGCCGTTTTCACCACATTCAGGTTGTTCTTGGCCATGTTGTATTTCCCTTTCCGCACTCCCCAATCAATCAAAGGAATCGATACACTGATATTGACCAAGTCCTGCTGCAACGGTCTGCGATATACATCCTTGAACCGATCGGCCACCTGGTTAAAGCCCACGCTGGCATTCAGGCTGGCATTGAACCGCGATTCAATCTTGGTCTTGTTCACATTCCGTTCCGCCTCCAGCACATTCTGTCGTTGTTGCAGATAAGTAGGGTTATTGACCTTTGCTTTTGCCAACGCCTCGTCCACCGAGATTTCCAAAGCCGCAGGGCGTCCCGGCAAATCCAGCTCAATGGTAGTATGCTTGTCCATGTTCAGGAACAATGCCAACGCCGACATGGCTCGCTTCAAAGCAATCCGGGTATTCTCCAACGTATTCTGGGCATTTACCTTGTCCAATTGGAGCGTCAACAAATCGGCCTGCGAGATGGCTGCTATCTTATGCCGTCTCAAACCGATGCTATACAGCGTATCGGTCGAAAGAGCATTCTCTTGAGCCAACTTATAATCGGCCTGTGCCATAGCCAGCCCGAAGAAATAAGTCACCGCCTCTTCCGAAAGCACCTCCGTATTATAGATAAACTCCTTCTTCACCTTCTCAAACTTCAACGGCTCTATCTTTCGATCCCATCGGAAAGCATTGTACCCCAACAGGTTCTGTGTATACCCCACTCGAACCGGCACACTGGAATACTGAGTCGATTTCGTATCCCCGAAGTTACGCATATACTCCAAGTCCGACTCCAGATAGAAAGTACCACCGGTCCAGTCAAAGTTCTGCTGAATCATCAGTCCTCCCCCGGCACTGAACATCTGCTGTTCACGATACACGTCCATATCCGCGTTCGAGTCATATCGTTGGGTAATATACCGGTAATACTGAGCCGGCATAAGGTTCAGCGTCAGGCTGGGCAATCGGTTGGCCTTGTAAGTCCGATACTCCCAGTATCCAGACAGATACATGTTCTGGTTGCGGAAAGCCGTCAACGAGCTGTCGTTTGCAATCTCGATGGTCCGCTTCAAATCCAGCAACACCGTTTGCTGGGCTTGGAGAGGGAGGAAAAGCAATAAGAGTAACAACCCCATCAGCCATCCCCGACTGTCATTCAGAGCGAAGCGAAAAATCCCGGAAACATCCACTTTATGCCATCGAGATTCTTCCTCCCTTCGGCCGTCAGAATGACAAAGATTACTCTGAAAGTTATGATAATAATGATGCAACTTCATATAATTATACTTTTTCATGTTTTCGATAAATGAACCAATATATCAACGGAATGATAAACAAACTCACCAAGGTTCCCAACAGCATGGAGCCAATCATGGCGATGGAAAGTGGTTTCTGAAGTTCCGACCCCATGTCCGATGCAAAAAGCAGCGGCACCATCGCACAGATGGTTGTCAAGGACGTCATGATGATTGGTCGCAAACGTCTTCTTCCCGCCGTATGGATGGCTTCCAACAGCGGAGTGCCTGCCTTTCTCAATTCGTTGATGGAGTCCAGTTTCAGGATGGAGTCATTGACCACAATCCCACAAGTCACAATAATACCGATGGCCGACATCAAGTTCAAGGTGTGTCCGAATATCCAAAGCGTAATCAAAGCAAAAGCAATGTCAATCGGAATTTCCACCAACACAATCAACGGCTGTAGGAAACTCTCAAACTGGGCACACAAAATAAAATACATCAGCAAGATGGAAACAAACAGGATGACAGCCAACTCACCCATCATCTTTTCGTTCGCAAAGAAACTGCCCGAGAAGTCCACTTCCCAACCATCCGTTTCCTGAACCACCTCTTCCACCTTCTTCATCAGTGCAGGAGCATCCTCCACATCGAAGAAACGAATCGGAATGTACTCCCCGTTCTTCCCTGCCGTAATACTCTTCAAATCCTCCGAAGGTACCACCTTCACCAATCCGCTTAACGGCACCTCCTGCACACTGCCGTCTTCTCCCGGCAATGTCTTGACCAGCGTATAGTTCAATATCTCGTTGATGCTTCGTTCTTCCCCGGCAATACCTACCGGCAAATACTGCTGATAGGACCGCAAGGTAGACACCTGGTTTTCCTTGAAAGCCGTGCGGAGCACCCGGGTCAATTCGTTATAGCCTACATTGTACAGCAACATCCGTTCGCGGTCCACCACCAGGTTCAGTTGATTTCGGAAAGCAATACCTTCCGTTTCCACTCCCGTACGTTGCACGATGTCTCCTTCCAACTTTCGAAGTACGGACGCTTCCGGCACCTTTGTCCGGTTCTCGGCATGCAATTCGGTCACCACATCCGCTTCGCCGGTCACAAACAGTCTTTCGAAAATCGTTTCCGGTGGCGAGAAAGTTACCACTGCCAGCGGATAATGTTCCCTTACTTCCCGAAGCAACAATTCCTGCAAAGGCGGAATCCCTGCCGGCAGTTCCGTTTTAAAATAAAGTTCGGCCTCCGTAGCCGCTAGTTCCTGACCCGAGTTCAGGATATAATCCTGCATCCCCACGTATGCCGTATGTTCCAAAGTCTTTCCTTCCGTTTGCTTCACCAGTTCGTTCACCCGTCGACGGTTTTCATCCACATGAATATTCTCGTTCCATTCCACCCGCATCACCAACTCGTTCTGTTCAATCTCCGGCATCCGTTCCTTCTCCAGGAAAAAGAAGAAGAACACACAAAGCGGCAACGTGGCTGCCGTCAGTAAGGTACACCACTTCTTGTGCGAGAACACCCAGTCCATCCCTCGATCATAGAATCGTTCCAGCCAGTCATTCTTCATCAAGTTGTCAAACCGTTTGGACAAGAAGCTCTTTCCTCGCAACCCCATCCGATAGAACAGCAGATAAAGCACCGGCAACAACATGATTCCCGTCACATACGAAATCATCAGCCCCACCGTAATGGAGAAAGCCTGATCCATAAAAATCGCCCCGGCAATACCGCTCATGAAAATCAGCGGAACAAACACCGCAATGGTAGTCAACGACGAACTGAGCATCGGGGTAATCATCTCGGTGGTCCCTGCTGCACAAGCCCGTTTCAAGGAATAGCCCTTTTCCCGGTATTGCGAGATGTTCTCCGTCACAATGATGGAGCTGTCAATCATCATCCCCACCGCCAGAATCAAGCCCGACAAGGAAATGACGTTCAAGGAAACCTTGCAGAAATAAAAAAAGAAGAAGGTGATAACAATGGAAGTCACCATACTGATACCAATCACAATCGGCGACCGCACATCGCCCAAGAAGAAGATAGCCACCACAAAGATGAACAGGAATCCCAGTGTTAAGTTCTCCTGCAAGTTCGAGATGGTATAATCCAACAATTCTGTCTGGTTGCGGCACACCTGAAACTCAATGCCCGGATAGAGCGACGCAAAGTATTCCGTTGTTTCCTTCAGTTTCTCCTTCATCACATCCATGTTCTCGTCGCTCTGCTTGATGATGGCCAAGGTCACGGCTCGTTTTCCTCCCGCCATGGAGAGCCCCTGCTCCTTCTGCGACACCACGGCCACCTTGCAGAAATCCTTCAGTTGCATCAACCGTTCCCCTTTCCGCAAGTAGATGTTCTCCACATCCTCCGGCGTACGTAGCAAGGTAGCTATCCGGATGTTGTATTCATAATACCCATCCCTCACCAGCATGCTTCCCGGCTCCACATTATTCGCTTCGAGCACCGTTTCCAAGTCCTCGACGGTTATTCCGGTCATGGCCATCTTTTCCTCGTCGGGCACAATCTGCAGGATGCGTCCCGGCACCCCGGTCATATCGGCCATGGCCACTTCGGGCAACTGTTCTATCCTCCGCTTCACCACGTTCTCGGCCAGTTCGCACAGGTTCAGGAACTGTTGCTCGTCCGCCTCCTCGTAAGGCTTGTCACCCTTCAGTGTCATGTTCAGGTACAACACCGGGATATCCGTTGCACTGGCCTTGATAGCCTTCGGACGGGTAACTTCCTTCGGCAAGGTATTCATGGCGGCATCAATCTTCTCGTTCACTTCGATGAAAGCCAAGTCGGTATTCACTCCAAACTCAAACTCCATCCGTATCACGCCCGCTCCGTCTCGTGTCTCACTCTGTATCTCCCGCAATCCCGACACCTGCAGCAATTGTCTCCGTACCGGAGCCACCACGGTATTCTCCAGCTCGCGGGCCGACGAGTTCTCGCCCGAAACCTGTACCGTAATCTGTGGGATGGCAATATCCGGCAACAAGGATACCGGCAACGTGAAGTACGTCACCAAGCCTACAATGAAACAGGCTGTAAATGCCATCAGCACCGCAATGGGCCGTTGTAATAGAAATTTTACCATACCATCTTTCTCAAGGAAGCATTCTTCATTATCATTCAATCACTTTCACCGGGGCTTCGTGGGCCAGGTTCACATTTCCTGAGACAATCACTTCCATTCCCTCTTCCAAGCCATCGGCCAAGGTATATTCCGTCATGTTCTCCAAGGCCGTATGCACATAGTTCCACATGGCCATTCCGTTTTGCAAGGTAAAGATTACCTGCTTGCCCGACCGCAATACGACCGCCGTTTTAGGCACCACGAGCTGTTCGCCCAGCGAACGTTTCACGCTTACCCGCACGTTCATCCCGTCAAACAACTTGTCGCTACCATCCACCTTAGCCTTTACCCGTACCATGCCGTTTTCATCCACCAACGGGTTTATTTCGCTGATGCTTCCCGTCCGCACTCCTACCGGCGATGCATAGGGTGTCACTTCCACCTTGTCGCCTACCTTTATTAAGGGCAATTCACTTTCCAGCACGGTGAAATCCACCTCCATGCTTGCCGTGCTGATAATCCGGCAGAAAGGTTCAGCCGTGTTGGCCAGGTTGTGAGTCTTCTCAAAGAGGTTGGCCACAATGCCATCAAACGGTGCAGTCAGTGTGGCCTGATTCAGTTCGTATTGAGCCGCCTCGTATTGAGCTTTCGCCTGCTCGTATCCGCTTTTCACCTTCGCCAGTTCCATCACATCCGCCGGTATCCCCTCCGTTTTGTCCGGAGCATACCCCTGACCTATCAGCACATCCTGCATCTCGAGTGAAGCTTGTGCCAACGAGTTCTTGCTTTGCAACAACGTGTTATTGAGTTTGAAGAGATCCAGCTCGGCCAGTTTCTGTCCTTTCCTGACCCGGGTGCCATTTTTCACCCACACCTGTCCCACTACTTCTGCCGAGCGGAAATACAGGTCAGCATATTCCTTGGCCGTCAACTTGCCGTTGCTCACCAGTTCGTGATTAAAATCCCGCTTCACCAGTTTCATCACGGTCACCTCATTCACTTGCGAAGGCAATACTGTTTCCACGCCTTCCTTTTCCGTGTTCTCTACCTTATCCGAACAGGCTGTCAGCATCCCTAACACCAGCAGCCCCCATATGCATTTTTTCATGTGCGTACGATTTTATCTGACTAACTTTGCAAACATAAGTATTTTAAAC
>JAFQNW010000121.1 GCA_017420875.1 Bacteroidaceae bacterium | reverse complement strand
ACGTCGCCACACACCAGTCGGTCCATCGGACGGGTGCTTTCCATATCCGCCTTCACGTCGTTCGTAGCCTTCAGCTGGTCGGGCGTATCTTCGTAGAGGAAGCTTGCCTCCAGCTCGTGTTGCAGGAAGCTGTCGGGCGTATAGGCGAAACCTTTCTCCTGCTTTCGTTGCGAGTAGAGCTTGATGAGGTCGCGGGCGATGTCCTTGATTTTGGTCTTCGTCTTCTCCTTCATCCGCTCCCAGGCACCGGTGCCCAACTTGTTGATGCGTGGAGGTTCGCCCTCCTTGCCCTTGTATTTCGAAATCTTGTGCAACGAGTGGATGGACACGAACACCACATCCTCGTTCTGATAAATCAGCTTGATGACCTCTTGCGTGGAGTCGCCATTGGGCAAGCGTACCAAACCCGCAAACTTGCCGATGCCGTGGTCGATATGTACCACATAGTCACCCGGCTCGAACTGGCTGAGCTCCTTCAGGGTAAGAGCTACCTTTCCGCTTCGTGCCCGGTCGCTCCGGAGGCTATATTTGTGGAAGCGGTCGAAGATCTGATGGTCGGTGAAGAAGCAACTCCGCAGGGCATGGTCGGTGAATCCCTCGTGTAAGGTTTTGTTTACATAGGTAAAGGTGATGCGGTCTCCCCTTTCTTCGAAGATGTCCTTCAGACGCTTGGCTTGTTTCTCGCTATCGGTGCAGATGTAGAGGGTGTAGCCTTTGTCGATGAACTCCGTGAAGCACGATGCCACCAGCCCGAAATTCTTGTGGAAGATGGGTTGTGCCTCGGTGTCGAAAGTGAGGGTGGCTTGTGCGGTACCCGTCGGCTTGTGGCCGAACTCGATGCGACGGAAGTTCAGAGCATTCATGGTGAAGTCGGTACCGTCGATAAGGTGATGGACAATGTTCATCAGTTCTCTCTTATGCTCCTCATCAGCCGCCAAAGCCAAGGGCGAGACAGCCTCTTCATGAATCACATCTATCCGCTCCCTCACCCAGAAGAAATCCTTCATGGCCAGCACACTGTCCTTCGGGATGAACTCCAGGAACGACACGAACTCACCATTACCAGCCACATTCAGCTCGGGCACGATGGCGATGCTCTGCTTGCGTTCACGGCTCAGCTGCGTCTCCACCTCGAAGGTACGGATGCTATCTATCTCATCGCCGAAGAAGTCGATGCGGTACGGGTATTCGCTGGAGAACGAGAACACATCGACGATGCTTCCCCGAAGGGCGTACTGCCCCGGTTCATACACATAGTCCACCCGCTCGAAACCAAAATCGGCGAGTATCTCCATGATGGTATCTACCTCGGTATGTCCACCAACCTCCAGGCGAAGCGTACGGTTCGAGAGTTCCTTGTGCGAAACCACCTTCTCGGCAATGGCGTCGGGATAGGTCACGATACATAGCGGCCCGTCCTTCTGCAAGCGGCTCAGCACCTCGGTGCGGAGGATTTCGTTGGCGGCATCCTTCTGTCCGTACTTGATGGCTCTTCTGTAAGATGAGGGGAAGAAGAGGATGCGTTCCTCACCGTTTATTTGTATCAGGTCGTGGTAGAAATAGCCCGCCTCCTCTAAATCGTTCAGCACGAAGACGATGGTATGTGCGGCCTGCTGCAAGTAAGCCGAGAAGAAGAGCGGTGCAGCGGATGCGTGCAGCCCTGCCAGGAAAAGGGTCTTCACGTCCTTGTCCTGAAGTTGTGCCGCCAGTGCCTTGGTGTGAGCGTGTGCGGCGTAGATATGTTGCAGTTCGTTGATGTTCATAGTTGATGCAAAGATAAGAAGAATCTGTATATTGCAATCAACAAAAAAACAAATTCCATTCACAACCGTTAATTCTATATTTCAAGTATACCTGTTATTCACTAAAAAGTCGTATTTTTGTCCAAAGAAACAAAAAACATCATGCACGAAGGAATTGAAGACATCATCCGACTATTGGACGGGGGCCGACTAAAAGAGGCCTTGATCCAATTACAGGCTATCAGTACGCAGACCAACCAATGGGAACTGCATAACCGCATTGAAGGGGCACTGACTGCCTACGGATACATGCTGCAATATGCCTCGCTGGGGATGGAAGACCCTACCCGTCGGGAATTTTACCGACAGACCCTTCGTCAGGCATATGAGCTGACGGATGCCGTAAACATCGCCTTGCTGGCACGGAAGACAAGTGCCGTCTACTTCGATCTGATCCGTACATTTGGCCTGCATCCGGCCAAAAGATACGCCGAATTGCAACTGTCGTTGGAAGCTTTCACGGAAGACATCAGCACTGCATCCATCCTATACACGGAGGAAGCTCGCCGGAAGGCGGAAACCGACCGGATGTATCAGGCTCACGAGGAAGCCGTGAATGCATTGTTCGACAAGACATGGAGCACCCCCTTCTGGACGGAAGCCGAAGCTAGCGAAGCCACCGCACTGCTCACTTCGATGCTGGTGCCGGCCAACGACCTGGCCGTGATGGTCAGTGCAGCTACGCTGAGCCTGCTCAGGGTGTTCGACGTGCGGAAGATGCACTTCCTGCTGGATGCCTACCGGCACGACGCCTTGCAGGTAAGCCAACGGGCCATCGTGGGGTTGGTTATCTCCCTCTCGAAACATGCCGCCCGCATCAAGCTCTATCCGGAGATAAATTCCAGACTATCCTTACTGAAGGACGATGAGGGCTTTTGTCAGAACCTGTACACCATTCAGATGCAATTGCTCATCACCCGCGAAACGACCAAGATAGACAAGAAGATGCGGGAAGAAATCATCCCCGAGATGATGAAAAACGCCAAGCAGCTGAACGACCCCAAGTTCCGATTCGAGGACATCGAGGACCCGGAAGACCGGAACCCGGAATGGGGCGAATGGATGGACAAAAGCGGTATGGCCGACAAGATTCGTGAAATGGGCGAATGGCAGATGGCCGGAGCCGATGTGTACATGAGCTCGTTTGCCCAGCTCAAGCACTACCCCTTCTTCAACCGCACCTCGCACTGGTTCTACCCCTTCGACCTGAACCATCCCATACTGGCTCCCTTACAGAAGGACTTAGGACGGAACGAGATTTCGCCGCTTAAGCTCATCGCATTCTCCGACTTCTTCTGCAACTCGGACAAGTACTCGTTCTGCCTGTCCACCATGGGGATGCCACAAGTCTTGAGGGAAGCTACCCTTCCGGAGATGGAGGGACAACGGGACAAGTTCGAAGCCCTGATGCAAAAGAAAGCGGAAGCCTCCGGCATCAGCCGCCAATACATACAGGACCTTTACCGGTTCTTCAAACTATGGAGAAACCATGCCGAAGAGGAGGACATCTTCCGGTGGAAGTTTGATTTGTGGGAAAACTCCTTGTTGGCCGATGCCTTATTGAAAGGAAATCAACCCAAAGAATTGGCCGACTACCTGCTGCAGAAAGGGTATTTGGAAGAAGCTTATCTGTTATACCAAAAGCTGATGGGCCAATCGGGCACACCTGCCGAAGTGTACCAAAAGGCCGGATACATCCGCCAGAAACAGAAGAACTATGCCGAAGCCATCCGTTTGTATAAACATGCCGACATCCTGGCATCGGACAACCTGTGGACCAACAAGCATCTGGCACAATGCCACAAATTATCGGGCAATCAGGAAGAGGCCTTGAACTACTATCGCAAGGTGGAGGCTGTGCAACCCGACAATCTGAACATTGCCCTACAGATAGGACAATGCCTGACACGCCTGAGAAACTATGCCGAAGCTTTGTCGTACTTCTACAAGGTGGAATACCTGGAAAAGAATCCCGACAATGCCCGACGGGCCATTGCCTGGTGTTCTTTCTTGACCCAAAAATATCCGGAAGCCATCAAGTATTATCGCCTAATAACCGAGACCTCGACCGTCAAGGCAGAGGACTGGATAAACCTGGGACATGTGTATTTTGTACAAGGACAAACGCAAGAAGCACGCAGAAATTACCTGAAGGCCCACGAACTTTTTGCAAGCCATTCTGCGTTCATACAAGCTTTCCTTGCGGACGAAAAGACTCTGAAGGAGCAAGGCCTATCTACCGAAGACCTGCAAATCATGCTCGACCTGCTGATATAGTCCTTACTCCGAATAACTGAATTCCAAACGGGCCTTCAATTTGGTATCGTCGCTGATAACCTCGCCTTTATCCAGCCATTCGCCATCCAGGCGATAAAGCCCCTCGGCATCGTACTCCGATTTGCCATGATTCACACAATAATGGATACGGTTTGGCAACTTCTGTCCCTGAAACTTATCGCCCATTTTGAGCAACAAGTAAAAGAAAACATCCGGCCCCTCGACATCGACAAAATAGGCCTGCATGTTTAAATTGGAGGTACACTGAACATTCTTGTCGTAGTTATAGTAACTATGACAGGCAGATGTTTCACGGTCAGCATTGACATACCGGCTGATTATCTCCTTGAGATTGCCTTCCTCATCATAAATATATCGGGCAAAGACTTGCCGAACGGGATGTCTATCAGGTACCGACAGATAAGTAGATTCCATTTTGATGGTATCCCCACATATCTCATAATCCACTTCCTTACACACCTCGACCTCCGACGAATCAGTCATCCACAAGCAACGGGCTTCACTTCGAAAAACCTCGCCTCCCGAAAAGAAATAAGCAGCCGAGAGCAATTGCTCGCCCCGGTAGTCCCAATCCATCCGTCCGATACGGATTTCATTACGGCCGTATTCGATGGGGGTATTACCGTATGCCGACAAACGACCCTTGTAGTCGTAATCCAAATGCCAAACGGCAGCCTCCATCCGCTTTAAATCCTTGATTTTCGTTACCCGCACTTCATCGGTTCCATACTTACAGCTGCTCAGTACAAGGATACCTCCGAACAGCCATCCTAAGACACTAGTTTTCATCATACTTTAATCTGTAGTAAATAACTTAAAACGAGCAAACAATCATCTTGGGAAAATTGTTCAAACAAAATTCGATTTTTTCTCTCAAATTATCTAGATTTGCATCTAAAACCTAAAAAACGATATGAAATACCTCCATTATATAGGAATTTTACTAACCTTATGCTTGTTCTCTTCGTGCGGTGAAGACCGGAGCGGTGAGTTTTATGCCCTCATCGAAGACCGCATTTGGATTGAAGAAACCATGCGGGAAAATTACCTGTGGTATGAAGAAATTCCGTTGATTGAGAATGAAAATGATTATTTCCAGGCACCGGCCACATTTTTCAAGAACCTATTGTACAAGAGTGCATTAAACGGCAAGGGAGATATCTATTCCTATTTGGAAGAGACTCTTATCGAGGAAGAGGAAACCCGAAACCTGACCTTGGATCGGACCTCTACCTATGGAATGGAATTTGAGCTTGTCGGCGACCCAACCGGTACCACCACACACACCATCGCACGCATACTCTACGTGCTTCCGGGTTCACCGGCCGAGAGTGCCGGCATCCAACGGGGTGACTGGATTACCGCCATCAATAAGGCTCACATCACAACAGACAATTACAAACGGATGATGAGCGGTGCCCAAATAGCTTTGGCACGCGACCACATTGTCAGTACCGACGAAGGACTGGCCTGGCAACCGCAAGACACCCTCCAAGTAGGACCTTCCATTGCAATGGAAATCAATCCGTTCCTGATTGACACGCTCTATCAAGTAGACGGACAAAAAATAGCCTACCTGGTGTACAACGAATTTTCGACAGGACCCAACAATGACGGTACCGAAAGTGTTTATCAAGAACAGATGAAACAAATCTTTTCACAATTCAAGTCCCAGAATCCGGATGCTTTCATCCTGGATCTTCGTTACAATAACGGAGGATACCTGACGTGTGCCCAAGAACTGGGCAGTTTGTTGGCACCGGCCACTGCTTTGGAGAAAGATTTTATCAACCTGACCCGAAATGCATTGGCCGATCCGCAAGTTTTGAGTTATCCGTTAAATCCGGAATATGCTGATGCCAACTTGAATCTGGACAAAGTATATATCCTGACCGGCAAGCTGACGGCATCGGCCTCCGAAGCCCTCATCAACGGGTTGATTCCATATCTGGGAGAAAGCCAAGTGGTGCTAGTCGGTGAAAAGACAGCCGGCAAACCGGTAGCCATGTCGGCCTTCAAGAACGAGACTTACGGCTTGACTTTGTGGCCGGTGGTAGCTTATGTATCGAATGCCAACAACGAAGGAGACTATGTAAACGGATTTGAGCCACAATATCCGCTCAATGAAAGGAACTTATTAACTTGGTATCCGTTAGGCAATACAGAAGAATACCTGTTAAAAAACACATTGGCACTGATTACCACCGGACACATGCCCGACTTGATACCCGAAGAAGGCGAAGAAGTACAAGCGATATACAATTCTATTACAGGCACCCACCCCAAGGGCGGCCTCATTATTCATTCTATTGACAATTAAACACCATGAAATCGGATAGCATTATCATCATACCCACCTATAACGAAAAAGAGAACATCGAGAACATCACTCGTGCCATCTTTGCCTTGGAAAAGCCTTTCCACATTCTTGTGGTAGAGGACAATTCCCCCGACGGTACGGCCGATATAGTCAGGAAGCTTCAAACGGAATTTCCCGACCGCTTGTTTATGGTAGAACGAAAAGGCAAATTAGGCTTGGGAACAGCCTACATAGCCGGATTCAAGTGGGCTTTGGAACATGGTTATGACTATATTTTCGAAATGGATGCGGACTTCAGTCATGCACCGGCAGATTTGCCTCGCCTCTATCAGAAATGTGCCGAAGAAGGATACGATGTGGCCATCGGGTCGCGTTATGTCAGTGGGGTAAATGTCGTGAACTGGCCAATGGGACGTGTACTTATGTCGTATTTCGCCTCCAAATATGTACGCCTCATTACCCGACTCCCTATCCACGACACTACGGCCGGATTTAAATGTTATCGACGTGAAGTGCTTGAAACCATCGAACTCGATAAGATTAAATTCAAGGGATATGCTTTCCAGATAGAAATGAAGTTTACTGCCTATCAATGTGGATTCAAAATAGCCGAAGTTCCGGTCATCTTCGTCAATCGCGAATTAGGAACCTCCAAGATGAATGGCAGTATCTTTGGTGAAGCCGTCATTGGAGTCATTCAATTGAAAGTGGGAAGTTGGTTCCGTAAATATCCTCAAAAACTGAAGAAACAATGAAAACTACATGGATTAAAAATGCCCGAATCGTCAACGAAGGAGAAACATTCGAAGGTTCGGTTATCATAGCAGGTGAAAATATCGTAGAAGTATTGAAAGGTACTCAAGCACCCTCCATTCCGTACAATGAAACCATCGATGCAAATGGATATTACCTCATTCCCGGCGTCATTGATGACCATGTACATTTCCGTGATCCGGGATTGACCCACAAGGCAGATATTCATACCGAAAGTATGGCTGCTGCCGCCGGAGGGGTAACCAGCTACATGGATATGCCGAATACCAATCCGCAAACCACTACTTTGGAAGCTTTGGAAGAAAAATTCAAGAATGCTGAAACCAAGAGTGTGGTGAATTATTCATTCTACTTTGGAGCAACCAACAACAATGCACATTTACTACCGCAATTAAACAAACAACAAGTGTGTGGAGTTAAACTATTTATGGGAGCCAGCACCGGAAACATGCTTGTCGACAAGATGCAGATCTTGAAACAAATTTTCAGCGATGCAGGGATGTTGATTGCCACCCATTGCGAAGACCAAAACATTATCAGTGCACGAGCTGCTGCCTATAGAGAAAAATACGGAGACGATCCCGATGTAAAATACCATCCAGAAATCAGGAACGATGAAGCGTGCTATGAATCGTCCTCACTGGCGATAAGTTTGGCTCAGGAAACCGGAGCACGTCTGCACATCATGCATATCAGTACAGCCAAAGAGCTTACCTTGCTCGAAGACAAACCGCTTTCTGAAAAGAACATTACGGCAGAAGCCTGTGTATCCCACCTGTTCTTTAGCGACAAAGATTACGAAAAGTATGGTGCCCGCGTGAAATGCAATCCAGCCATCAAGTCGGAAGCCGACCGTGACGCACTTCGCCAGGCTTTGCAAAGTAACTTGATTGATGTGATTGGTACTGACCACGCTCCTCACCTATTGGAAGAAAAACAAGGGGGAGCCTTGAAAGCCGTTTCAGGAATGCCAACCATCCAATTCTCACTAAATGCTGTTATGGAACTGGTTCATGAAGGAGCATTGAGTATCGAACAATTGGTTCAAAAGATGTGTCATGCTCCAGCAACACTTTTCCAAATAAAAAAGCGAGGATTTATCCGTCCGGGGTATAAAGCCGACTTGGTTTTACTGAATCCTTCTTGCAGTTGGACAGTAACCAATGACTGCCTGTTGAGTAAATGTGGCTGGAGTCCGATGGAAGGACAAACGTTCCATTCGAAAGTCGAAAAGACTTTTGTGAACGGCTATCCTGTTTACGACGGCACTCAAGTAGACCAAGCATATCGGGGACAAGCTTTGAGGTTTGAAAGATGATTCGGCATTACCGCATACACGAAGTAAGTGCATACATCAACTGGATTTACTTTTACCACGCATGGGGATTTTCTCCTCGGTATGCCGGTATATCAGAAATCCATGGATGCGATGCCTGTCGTGCTATGTGGCTAGCCCGTTTCCCGGAACAGGAAAGAGGGAAGGCGGCAGAAGCCATGCAACTCTTCAAAGAAGCCAACCGGATATTGAATAAGATGGACGAAACAATTCAAGTCCATGCTATCTTCCGACTGATGGAAGCCAACTCGGAAGGAAACGACATTTGGATGGAAGGTACCCGACTTCCTTTGCTCCGACAACAAACCACTGAAGTGGGTAAGCCCTATCTGTGTTTAAGCGATTTTGTACGGCCATTATCAAGTGGTATCACAGATAAAGCAGGAGTTTTTGCAACTTCCGTAGACCATGACTTTACCCCGTTACACTCTGATGACGCCTATCAACGTTTACTCGCACAAACGCTTTCCGATAGATTAGCAGAGGCCGCAGCCGAAAAGTTACACGAAGAAGTGCGTAAAACAATCTGGGGATACGCTCCCCATGAAAGTCTCAGCATCAATGAGTTGCATCAAGAATCATTTCAAGGTATTCGCCCGGCAGTTGGATATCCTTCTTTACCCGATTTGTCCATCAACTTTATATTGGACCAACTTTTGGATATGAAGAGCATAGGTATCCACTTAACAGAAAATGGGATGATGCAGCCACATGCTTCTGTCAGTGGATTGATGTTGGCTCACCCTGCCAGTCATTACTTCTCTGTGGGTAAAATAGATCAAGCTCAATTAGAGAACTATGCCAACCGTCGAGGGTTATCTATCGACCAAATAAAGAAATATCTTGCATCCCACTTATCCTCCTAAATATGAGACATCTGTTTGAACTTTTCATTTTCTTCCTGATACTGATTGTACTGCCGGATTGGTATATCTATCGGACGTATATCCGTAACTATCAACAGAAATGGATTCGTTTCGTTTATGCCATGCCTGGTATCCTATTACTTTTAGGCATGCTCGTTATATTCAGTACCTTCGAACCCAGACCCGAATCGATGAATCGTTTGAGTGGATTCCTCATTCTCTTTCTATGCATCTGTGTACCGAAGGCCATCTTTGTTTGTTGCATTTTGGTTTTCAAAGCATTAGCACGAAAAATCCATCGTTCCTTTCACGAAATTATGCTAGCTATGTTTATTTCCATGGCTGCCATGGGATACCTTATCTATGGAGCTACCGAAGGCAAACAACACTTCCAAGTGGTAGAAGCCTCCATTTATTCCAAAGATATTCCCGAAGCTTTCCACGGATATCGCATCGTACAAATAGCCGACATACATGTAGGGAGCTGGATGGGTAATACCAAGCCTTTACAAAAAGCTGTCCGGATGATAAACGACCTCAAGCCCGATCTCATCGTGTTTACCGGCGATTTAGTAAACAACTTGGCTACGGAACTGGATGAATTCATTCCTGTCTTATCGCAATTAAAGGCTAAACATGGCGTATACTCTGTACTTGGGAATCATGATTACTCTACCTATATTCGTTGGAATAGTTTAGAGGAACAAGCAAAGAACTTCACTTCCTTAAAAGATAAGCAAGTTCAAATGGGGTGGAAAATGCTCAACAACAGCCACATAAAGCTATATCAAGGAACAGATAGCATCGCCCTAATTGGAGTAGAGAACAGCGGACGCCCTCCCTTTCCTGATTACGCCCGTTTAACCGAAGCAATGGCCGGAACAGAAGGTATGTTTCAAATCTTACTTAGTCACGACCCCAGCCACTGGCAACGAGAAGTGCTTCCCAGCACCGACATTCAACTGACACTATCCGGACATACACATGATATGCAAACACGGATATTCGGTTTTTCACCGTCTGCTTTAGTCTATCCGGAACATAGCGGGCTCTATCAAGAAGGGAATCAGATGCTTTATGTAAATACCGGGTTAGGGCATCTGATGTATCCCATGCGATTGGGAGCATGGCCTGAAATCACGTTGTTGACCTTAAAGAACAAATAAATATCCCATTCATCTTAATATATAGGCTATTTTTTCTGTATTAGAATGGAGGAAACTTTTTAATGCTTATTTTTGTTGAATAAATCCAAATGCCATGAAGATACTATACCTTATTTACCAGCTTGTTATAGCCTTACCTATCATATTGGTACTAACTATACTGACTTCTCTAGTAATCATTATAGGTTCCTGGCTTGGAGATGCCCACTTCTGGGGATACTATCCCGGAAAGATCTGGTCCATCCTGATTTGTTATGTGCTACTTATCCCTGTGAAAGTTATTCCCCATCCGGAAGTAAAGCAAAACACCTCTTATGTGTTTGTTGCCAACCACCAAGGTGCTTTCGACATCTTCTTAATCTATGGTTTTCTTGGAAGAAACTTTAAATGGATGATGAAAAAAAGTTTGCGTAAGATGCCTTTTATTGGCAAAGCTAGTGAAGCTGCGGGGCATATTTTTGTAGACAAATCCGGACCGAAGAAAATATATGCAACGATACAGCGTGCACGCAGTGTATTGAAGGACGGCACTTCACTGGTCATCTTTCCCGAAGGCTCACGAAGTTTTACCGGTCACATGGGATTTTTTCGCAAAGGTGCTTTCCAATTAGCCGATGAGCTACAACTCCCGGTAGTTCCGTTAACTATTAGCGGTTCGTTCAACATCCTTCCTCGTACCGGAAAATATCTAACTTGGCACCCGATGACATTGACTATTCATGCACCTATCTATCCGCATACCAAAGGGCCGGAAAACATCAATCGGTTAGTCGAAGAATCTTATAAAGCCATCGAACAAGGACTTCCACCTGAATATCAGGGAATGATTGAAAACCCTGATCAATAATAAAAAAGCTCCCGATTCTTTTGAATCAGGAGCTTTTCATTTATTCATTAGCAGCTTTTATCCTTTCCATATTACTTCGAGCCTTTTCCATGTATTCCTTTACAAAAGCATCGTTCTTAAAAGAATCTGGAGCCTTCTCAACAATCTCTTCGATGACTGGCGTTAAAATCGGATACGGGAAACTATTGCACAACATCATAAACACTCCCGGTCCTAACACATTCTCATAATTGTCCTGAATGAAACCCTTTGCCAATTCATCCATTTCCTTAGAAAGGTTTTCGCGGGCTTTAGTCATTTCCGTTTCTATCTCATCACTGGATTTTCCATCCATGATCATTCGACTTTCCGAACGTTCCAATTCATAGGCCCGATCATCCAACGACGATTTCTTTGCAACAAACTCATAAAGTTTATCGTTCAAGTCCGTTCCTTTCACATAACTGCGTGCATTGTCTATGATAATCTGAATCTTGCCGCTCTCCAGCACCAAAGGCATGACACTTTGGTCATCCATATATAAAGATGCTATATGGGCAGAATCAATTTCTCCTTGCATCTCAAACAAGCCATGTATTACTTCTGCCGAATCCACATTAATCAGCGAACCATCGCGAGGAATCTTTACGAACAGCATCTTCCCGTCTAGTCTAGATACAGAAGAGCTACCTTCAATCTGATACTCACTGGCACAAGAACTGAAAGTAGATAAACATACGATGGATAATAAGTGTTTTACGATATTCATCCAAGATTCCCTTTTTGTTTCACGGCAACAAAAATACAACGTATAATCTATCTACAAAAACTTTTTATCATTATTTAAAATTTAATAGAGCTTTATTTACTGTTCCGGCTTAAAAATGCGGTATTTTATGGGTTTTTGTTTACATTTGCATCCGAATTGAAAACTTTAACTATTTAAATAACCCTAAAAATGAAGACATTAAAGATTTTAATGCTTGCACTGATATGTGCAATCTCCATACCTTCAAAGGCTGACGAAGGTATGTGGTTGCTGCAGATGATGCAGGAAAAGCACCTCATTGACCGGATGAAAGCACAAGGTTTGATGATGGATGCTGATGACATCTACAGCCCTAACAAAGTTTCTTTAAAAGATGCAGTTGGTATCTTCGGCGGTGGATGTACCGGCGAAATCATTTCACCTGACGGTTTGATTCTAACCAATCACCATTGCGGTTATGGTGCTATCCAACAACACAGTTCGGTAGAACACGACTACCTGCAATATGGTTTCTGGGCTAAGAACCGCCAAGAAGAATTAGCGACTCCCGGATTGGCATTCACTTTTGTAGAACGCATTGTGGATGTAACCGACAAAGTTGTAGCTAAAATCAAGTCAGGCGAAATCAAGGAAGAAGAATCTTTCACTCAACCGTTCCTCCGTCAGTTGGCAAAAACAGAATTGGAAGCCAGCGATCTGAATGGCAAACCGGGTATTCGTAGTCAGGCACTTCCTTTCTTTGCCGGCAACAAATATTATTGCATCTATTTGAAGACTTATAGCGATGTTCGTATGGTTGCTGCTCCTCCTAGCTCAATCGGTAAGTTTGGTGGTGAAACAGACAACTGGATGTGGCCTCGCCATACTTGTGACTTCTCTATCTTCCGTATTTATGCAGACGCCAACGGTGAACCGGCTGAATATAGTCCAAACAATGTTCCTTTGAAGGCAAAGAAGCATTTGGCTATTTCGTTGAAGGGTATCGAAGAAGGAGATTATGCTATGATTATGGGGTTCCCAGGCAGCACTAGCCGTTACCTTACTCAAAGTGAAGTAAAGCAACGTATGACTGCTACCAACGAGCCTCGCATTCGTATTCGTGGTGTCCGTCAGGATGTATTGAAAGAAGCTATGTATGCCAGCGACAAGATTCGTATCCAATATGCAAGCAAATATGCAGGCAGTAGCAATTATTGGAAGAACTCCATTGGTATGAACAAGGCCATTGTAGACAACAAGGTTTTGGAAACAAAAGCTGAACAGGAAGCACGTTTCGCTAAGTTTGCACAAGAAAAAGGCAATACTGATTATGCCAAGGTAGTTAGCCAGATTGATGCAGTCATCGAAAAGAGCAATCCTATCCTCTACCAATTTACATGCTATAGCGAAATCTTGCGTAGCGGCATCGAGTACAACACCCCTAATGTCGTGCTTGATAGTTTGAAGAATGCTATCCAGAAAAAGGACAAGGCCGCTATCAGCAAATTTACAGAACAATTGAAGAAACAATACGAACGCATTCATAACAAGAACTACGACCATGAAGTAGACCGTAAGGTTGCCAAGGTATTGCTTCCTTTGTATGCCGAAATGGTAGAAGCTGCTAACTTGCCGGCTTTCTATGCTACGATCAACGGCCAATTCAAGGGTGACTACAACGCATACGTTGACCATTTGTATGACAATACCATCTTTGCCAACGAAGCTAACTTCAACAAATTCATCAACAAACCTTCTGTAAAGGCTATCGATGAAGACTTGATGAAGCAATTCGTTGAAGCTAAGTTTGCCTTGGGCGACAAGTTGATGAAGGAACGTGCTGCATCCATGGAAGGTATCGACATTCTTCATAAGACATACGTTCGCGGTCTTTGCGAAATGTATGCTCCAGAACCTAAAGCACCGGATGCAAACTTCACGATGCGTTTCACCTATGGTAATGTAAAATCATACGATCCTAAGGATGGTGTACACTACAAGTTCTATACAACATTGAAGGGTGTAATGGAAAAAGAAGACCCAACCAATCCGGAATTTGTGGTTCCTGCAAAATTGAAGGAATTGTACGAAGCAAAAGATTTCGGTCGTTATGCCATGGCTAATGGTGAAATGCCGGCATGTTTCTTGACTACCAACGACATCACCGGAGGTAACTCTGGTTCACCGGTTATTAATGGTAAGGGCGAATTGATTGGTTGTGCATTCGATGGTAACTGGGAATCGTTGAGTGGTGACATCAACTTCGACGATAACCTCCAACGCTGTATAGCAGTAGATATCCGTTATGTCCTCTTTATTCTTGATAAACTTGGAAATTGCGGACATTTGGTAGACGAAATGACTATCGTAGAATAAAAAAATAAAGGGGGTTGAAAAAACCCCCTTTATTTTTATTTCAAGATTTCCATCTCATCCAACAGATGGTTAGCACCAGCTAATTTATCAATCACAAACAAAGCAAAGCGAATGTCCAATGCAATGTTACGACAAATTTCAGGATCGTAAACCACGTCACTCATCGTTCCTTCCCATACACGGTCAAAGTTCACACCAATCAAGTTTCCATTTGCATCCAACACCGGACTACCCGAATTACCACCACTCGTATGGTTGGTTGCAATGAATGCTACCGGTACTGATCCGTTCACTTCCCACTGACCATAATCCTTGGCAGCATGCAAGTCTCTCAACTTCTGAGGAATGTTGTAATCGTAAATTTCCGGATTATCTTTTTCAATCACACCGTCCAATGATGATACCGGAGTATAATAAATTGCATCGGCCGGTTTGTATCCCTTTACTTGGCCATAAGCTACACGCAAAGTTGAATTTGCATCCGGATAGAACAACTTACCCCCTTTGGTTGCCTCGTTGTATTCCATCTGTCCTCGCATATAAGCACGATACATGATAGCCAACTCCTTGTTCACCGCTTCCAATGTAGGAGCAATGTTCGCCTTGAAATAATCATTGGTCTGCTTATATATCTCAGCAGCCATTTCCATATTCGGTTGTTCTGTAAAGAGTGCATTACCCCATGCTTCTACCGAACCATACTTCTGCAACTGTTCCTTGAAATAAGGAGCTTTGTATTTATCTGCAATGTTCTTATTATATGCATTGTAAAGGGCAACGAACGAAGCCTTATCGATTGGCATGTGATAATCCTTATAGAATCTTTCCGCTCCACGCTGACCACGACCTGCAAACGAAATAAGTTCTACGGCATTCAAGGCTTCTGTCTGATAGTCTTGTACCAACGAAAGTTCCTCGATTGTTGCATACAATTCCTTGAATCTTTCTACCAAGTTTTCATATTCAGCCTTACCTTCAGCCCATTTATCGAACTTAGCTTCAAAATCTTGCTTGTTTTCAATGGCACGCATCTTCAAGATACCTTTTGCTTCGCCTTGCCATTTTTTCCATGCATTGGAAACACCGGCATTCTTCGATGCATACTTGATTCTGATAGCTCTATCCTTATTCATGTATTCTTTTTGAATATCCAGACGAAGAGTTCTCAAAGCAATCTTGTGAGGATTAGAAATCAACGCAGTATACTTCACTGCATCAGAGAACAGATATTCGTTAGTTCTTCCCGGGAAACCATAAACCATGGTAAAATCACCTTCCGAAATGCCTGCAGCATTTACCTTGAAAAATCTTTTCGGTTGGAAAGGAACATTGTTCGGATCGTATTCAGCCGGTTCATTATCCGCACCTGCATATACGCGGAACAAGCTGAAGTCACCGGTATGACGCGGCCACATCCAGTTGTCTGTATCACCACCAAACTTACCGATTGAACTAGGAGGTGCACCTACCAAACGAACATCGGTATACACCTTATATACAAACAAGAAATATTGGTTACCGTAATAAATCGGACGCACATTGGCTCTCAAGTATTTATTACCCTTCACAGCCTTTTCTTCAATCTTCTTCGAATTCTTGTTTACCAGCTCAGTTCTCTTTTCTTCGGTCATGCTTGGCTTGTAACCTTTCATCACGTCATCAGTTACATCAATCATGTATTCCAAGAAAGATACGCTCAAACCCGGGTTCGGCAATTCTTCAGCTCTTGACATGGCCCAAAAACCATCTGTCAAGTAATCGTGTTCTACCGAACTGTGTTGTTGAATTTGACCATAACCACAATGGTGATTGGTAATCAACAATCCTTGCGATGAAATCAGTTCGCCGGTACATCCACCGCCAAAACGAACCACCGCATCCTTCAACGAGGATTTGTTTACACTATAGATATCTTCGGCCGAAAGCTTGAAGCCTTTGCTCTGAATATCTTTAATCTTCTTTAGAATCTCGGAAGGTAGCCACATTCCTTCGTCTGCACGAAGTCCGCTTGAAGCTCCTGCCAACAATAAAGCGAAAAATAAAATCAGTTTTTTCATTAGTAGGATGATTATTTAAGATTTAAGTTTTTTCCTTCTCCATTTCCGCCGGGATACGGAAAGCGGTATATAGTTCTAGAATGGCAGCAATGGTTAGGCATACAATCCATTCGTTTCGCTTCATGACAAACATCAGCACACCGGTAAATACCAACAATACGGCACCTAATATTTGCTGACGACGTAACCGACGAATAATTAAATTCTGTCCTTGATATCCGTCCATAACCTGCACATAGGCAAATAGAACAGCTCCTATCGTATAAATAACTGGCGACAACTCCCAACGGGTTATCTGCAACATGGCACCCAGCAATAAAAGGATGGCTCCTGCCATCATCAGGTATGTATAACTCTTTTTCATTCGTCAAAAATAAAGATGTCTTCGTTGGCTTTCTTCATGAAATACTTTTCACGTGCAACCTTCTCCATAGCTTCCGGATTGGTGGTCAACTCTTTCAGTTTTTTGGTATCCTCATCAAACTGTTTGCGGTATTTATCAATCTCGGCATTCAGGTTTTCGATTTCCGTACGATGCTTGGCACGCTGTATCAGGCTGTTATCATCCAGAAAAACAATAATAACAATAAACGCCAAAACCGTAATCAAATATTTATGACGACGGACATACCCCCAAACAGTCATTAAATTACTCATAGAAAATAAAATTTATGTATTTGCAAAGATAGAAATATTTCGGCCATTCCACTGAAAAAAATCAATTAATTATGTACATTTGCAACAAGTTCATTTGCTAAAAAGAATCCGCCATGGAAAACTATATTGTATCTGCACGGAAATACCGCCCGTCTACATTCGACTCGGTGGTAGGTCAACGTGCATTGACCACAACCTTGAAAAATGCAATTGCAACAGGCAAGTTAGCTCATGCTTACTTGTTCTGCGGTCCTAGAGGAGTTGGGAAAACCACTTGTGCCCGTATCTTTGCCAAGACCATCAATTGCCTCTCTCCTACTGCAGACGGTGAAGCCTGCAACCAATGTGAATCGTGTCAAGCATTCAACGAACAACGCTCGTACAACATTCACGAATTGGACGCTGCCTCAAACAACTCTGTGGACGATATCCGAATCCTCATAGATCAAGTGCGTATTCCGCCTCAAATCGGTAAATATAAGGTATACATCATCGACGAGGTTCACATGTTGTCACAATCTGCATTCAATGCATTCCTCAAAACGCTGGAAGAACCGCCTCATCATGCCATCTTCATTCTGGCAACCACCGAAAAGCATAAAATTCTGCCGACTATTCTAAGCCGATGCCAGATTTACGATTTCAACCGAATCAGTGTACAGGATACGGTGGAGCATCTGCAATATGTAGCACAGAAAGAAGGAATCCAAGCTGAGTTGGAAGCCTTGAATGTCATTGCCCAAAAGGCCGATGGAGGTATGCGTGACGCTCTTTCCATCTTCGACCAAGTGGCCAGCTTTACCAACGGCAACATTACTTATCAAGGAGTTATCGAGAACCTGAATGTATTGGACTATGAATACTATTTTCAGCTGACCGACCAGTTCCTGAACAACAAGGTCTCGGATGCGATGCTACTCTTGAACGACATCCTTAAAAAAGGATTCGATGCACATCATTTCATGACGGGCCTAACCTCACATTTCCGCGATTTACTGGTTAGCAAGGATCCTATTACCCTTCCCTTATTGGAAGTTGGTGCAAGCATTCGCGAGCGTTATCAGGCACAGGCACAAAAGTGCGACCAGCGTTTCTTGTATCGTGCCATGAAGCTTTGCAACGATTGCGATTTAAGCTATCGTGCCAGCAAGAACAAACGCCTGCTCGTCGAGCTCACATTAATACAATGTGCCCAGCTCACCCTTCCCGATGCAGACGACCTTTCTGGTGGGCGTAGCCCTAAGAAAAGATTAAAACCCCTGTTCAAGCAGCAAGCGACTCAAACAGTCGCCATGCAACCAAAGTCTCAGACAAACGTTGCCGCTGCACCGGCTCAACCTGTAGCCACCAATGGAAGTATGGGGCGTAAAAGCCCCCTGCCCGAACGGAAAGAAGAAAGAAAGATTCCGGTTATCAAGGCAGGTCAGATTGGTATGTCCATCCGCCACTTCCAGTCATCTCCAAATCCGGTAAAGGAAACCAAACAGACGGTTACTCCAACCTCCGTAGCCAAGAACGATTACGAAGATTTCATGTTCAACGAAAAGGACTTGAAGCACTATTGGATGGAGTTTGCCATGAACCTACCGGCAGAAGAAAAGGCACATGCAGCCCGCATGCAAAACACCTCGCCAAAGTTGTTGAACGATACCACCTTTGAAATCGGTGTAGACAATGACATGGTAGCCAAGTACATGAATCAAATGATTCCGGTGATTCAAAACTACATGCGTGAAAAACTACACAACCGCAAAATCACCATGACCATCAGGGTGCTTGAAGGAAAAGAAGTAGTGCGTGCATACAGCCAAACAGAACGCTTCCAGCTGATGAGCCAAAAGAATCCGAAGCTAATGAAAATGAAAGAAGTATTTGGATTGGAATTAGCCTAAGCAAAGAATAAAAAAAGAAAGGCACGGACTTCCGTGCCTTTCTTTTTTTATCTTAGAACGAGTATATAGCGGTCAGAACCAAACGGTTGTTAGCTACGGAATGAGTATCCTTCACCTTTCCATCCTTGGCATTCTTACCATACCATGCGGTAGACAAGTTATACTCGGCACCAATCTTCCAATGAGGAATGTTATAAGTCAATTCGAATGTAGTGCTCAACAACTGATCCAAATTAGTACCTGTACCATAAACGGTAGAACCAAGCATGTCATCCGAAGTACCCAAGTTCTTGATATAACCTACAAAAATACCCGGTTTCCACTTTTTTCCATATACCAAGTTAATCCAGTTACTTGAATTACGGAAAGCAGTATATTCTCTTTCACCGGTCTTGGCATCCTGTGCCTTCACGGCATAACCACCCAACATGGATACATGCGAGAAGTTGGCTCCTAATGTACTCTTGGCTGCGAAGAACAGGTTATTGCCAGTATACTTCAAATGAGCTTCGTAAGAAACGGTAGTCAAACGTTCGTCCACCTTGTAGGTCTTACCATCTTCGCCGATAGCTTGTGTACGTGGAGCAATCGAAAGAACATCCATACCTACACCTGCAATCCATCCATTGGCCTTATAATCGATACCCAAAGCCAATTCAGGAATGTTTGAATTCTTGTGAGGTGCTTGGATACGGCTATTTCCGCTACCATCGTTAGCTGTTGGGCCATACGATTTGTATTGCGATTGCCACAAAGCACTGGCCGTCAACTGGATATCGCCCGAGTTATAACGGTAGCGAATTTGCGGAGCACGGCTGAACGCCTGGAAAGGAGCACCTGTATTCAAGTTTAGGATTTGCGGAGAGACTTCACCGAAGAACGGGTGCCAAGTCTGACCAACCAACAACTTCGACTTACCCCAATCCAAATTAAAGTATGCCTGACGCAAGCGGAAAGTATGCAGATTGTCATTACCATTACCTCTATAGTCCAATTCCACTTTGGCAGAAGTCTTGGCCTTACCCAACATCGGGCCCACAAAGTCCAAACCTAAACGAGAATAAGCTGTATACATGTTGCTATTATCCCCGCTATTGATGTCCTTGCCATTTGGGTCCAACACTTCATCCTTTGGATACATGTAGAACAAGCCATCTACCGACTGTACATTGTCGCGGCTGTTGTAATAGATGTCCGCACGAACCTGACCGTAAACTTTAAGGCTAAAATCTTTTCCTAACTTAATCTGTGCCATGCCGGGCATAGCCACCAACATAGCCAATAAAGACATTGTAATTTTCTTCATCACTCTTCTGTTATTATAAAACGCGGTGCAAAATTACAAAAAATTAGCTTACTTCAATAATTCTTCCAATTTATTGTGCAATGCCTCTCCTTCCAAGCCAATGGCCAGAATCTTTCCTTCCGGATCGAGCAAGAAGCTGGTAGGAATCCAACGGATACAATACAACACCGCTGCATCCGAACTCCAATACTTCAAATCAGAAACATGAGTCCAGGTCAATTTATCCTTTTCGATAGCAGCCAACCAAGGTTCTTTCTTTCGGTCGAGCGAAACACCCAAGATAGCGAAGTTCTTGTCCTGATACTTTTCCCATGCAGCAACGATGTTCGGATTTTCCTTCCGACAATCCGGACACCAAGAAGCCCAGAAGTCAATCAACACATACTTACCGCGGAACGATGACAAGCTAACCGGATTACCTTCTGCATCAGGCAAAGTAAAGTCGGGAGCAATGGCACCCACCTGTACCTTTTCCATTCGGGCAATCATGCTTTCAATTTGCTGGATATACGAAGTACCATCCAATGATGCGTCGAACTTGGCACGAACAGCTTTCATTCCTTCATAATCGTATTTATACGCAAAGTTAGTGACCAGGAAATAGGCACTGACCGGCGATGCCGGATGAGCCGCAATCAAGCTATCCACGCTATAGCCCTTGGTACGCACCAAGCCTACATTCTGAAAATAGATGTCATTAGCAGCCGAATTGGTAACCTTAAAGAACTTATCCGACTCGTTCATTTCCACTTTCATGTGATCATTGTCCACAAAGAACACCAACGGACGAGTACTTTCTTTGCGAGTAGTCAGACCATGTGCCAAAGCTTCTTCTGCTACCCCTTCAAACTTGAACTTGCCGCCGGCAATAATCGCCGAATCCACATTCACGAATTCTTTGCCTACAGCCTTCTTCAAGTACATCATACCTTCATTCACATCGGCTATCTGACCTTCAATCGTATAACCTTTCTTTTCTTCCGAACAAGAAGTCAAGGCAGCTATGGCCAAAACTCCTGCAAAAAGCATTTTTACCACCTTTTTCATAATCTTAATTATTTTGGGTGTAAAATTAATCATTATATTGGCATCAACCAATTTTAGAAGAAAGAAGATGAAAAAGTTTTTCAACATTGCCCTCTCATCATCCGTTTGCAGAGCTTTACTTTTTCAGTTTCACAATCATATCAAGACGTTTTTTAAAAAGGTGAAGACGTTTTTAAAAAACGCCTTGATGTTTTGAGTGAAACGCCAAGGCGTTTTGATGGAAGGTCTTTGGGGTTACGCTTCTAGTCTCATCGACCAACCTTTAGCAAGCATTGCACTACGAGACATGAAGCATCCGGATGTGAGACTGGAAGAGTTTCACTTTTCACGCTATTTTTAGACTTTAATCAAAAATCGGGAATCTTCTTCAGGAAGAAATTTCAGTGGATGTATTCAGATTTTTGCATGCTCCAGAATGCCATTAACTTTGGGATTCACTTTAAGAATGAAAGACATCCAGAAACAGCCTTCACAAGTTTCACTGGGGTATAACTACCTGATTGACAGCCTCCTATCGTGAAACTTGACGGGTTTCACCAAGATTCACAAGTTTCACATCGGCAAATGTGTGAAACTTGGTGAAGCCTCTGTGAGGCTTGAAGATTCACTCGGGGATATTGTGAATCAATGAGTTATACTCCAGTGAAACTTGTGAAGGCTGCTTATTTAAGGAATTGTCTAGTCCTGAAATAAGTTTACTCTTGGAGTAAATCAATTTTAGGATTAGACATTTACGTAATTCTCTTTATTCATATAATAGACTCCTTCGCCTCGGTCACCGTTTTCTAAATCCGTCAGCTCCACCTTGAAGGTCAGATAGGGTAAATCTTCTCTTGATTGTTTAGGCATATCCACAGTAAGCAAATAAGCATTGCAATATTCATCCTTACTCAGATATTCCTTGACTTCCTGTTTCATCAGGACTGGAACTTCCTTACCATCTATCCATACCTTGATAGACAAATGTTCCGGATGTGGTGCCCACTGACATTCTTTTCCTCGCGCCTTTGCATCCAATTTCATCCAGGCTAAGGTACGTGTCAGGCTTATCGGTCGGACATAAATCTGATATGCGGGAGTGGCACCCGGTATGCGAAAAGCCCGAAGACCGTATGCTTCCATCCGGTGATAACGGATATCCAATGTCGTATCCCTATCAGCAACAAAGTCCCATGCCCAAAACTCCAAACGATAATCCTCTTCATCTAGTTTTCCCTCTTGCATAGCTACAGAAGCATACGAGGGCATATGGATGGCTGCTACACTTTGATATTTTCCTTTCGGAACACGGGCTGTGTAATATCCTTCCTTGTTGGTGAGCACTTCCACTACATTTTCAAACGATGGTGCTTTCCACCAAATGCTGCAACTATCTATGGGATGAGCTTCAAAGTCGGTTACTCGTCCAGTGATTGTTACGGTTTCTTGACCATTGTCTTTTTGGCATCCTGTTATCAACAAGAGTGATATAAAGAGAAAAAGAAGATGTTTCATCATTAATTATTTGTTGTTTATGAGTCCATTT
>JAFQNW010000120.1 GCA_017420875.1 Bacteroidaceae bacterium | reverse complement strand
GAAGTACCTTGATGCTGACAGAGTTGGAAGTATAGTTGTTTCCATCGGCTACAATTGTTGCACCAGGGATAGAATAGGTTCCTTCTTTTTCAGCCATCAAAATATAGGTGAAAGTAATGGTACTGGTAGAAGTTACATTACCATTGATAATCTGTGTACTGCTTTGGGTAGAACGGCTAGGTCCCATCAATACTTCAAATCCTTTGATGCTTGGTGCACGGAAGTCTCTAACTTTCTGAGAGTTGACAGTAAAGGTTAGTCTGAATTGGTCACCACTGACAACCACTTCGGGAGCGGCTGCGGTAAAGGTTATTTTATCATTAGCCCACGATGTAAAGGTTGTGGTTATGAATAGTAATAAGAGAATAATTTTCCTCATTGTTTTATCTAATTAATTTAGTTGGCAAAATTAAGCAATTACCAGTCTTTTTCCAATTTCTTTCCTTGGATTTGTATCTGTTTCTTTACTTTGTCTTGTACATTCTTTTCGTCTTGCATGACCGCATTCAGCAGTTGTTGAGCATTTTCTTTCGACATTTCGTTCTTGTTGTTTTGCTGTTGCTGCTGTTGTTGATCCTTCTGATCTTGTTCTTGCTGGTCCTTGTTCTGTTCCTGCTGATCCTGCTGCTGTTCTTGTTGCTGCTGTTGTTGTTGGTCTTGGGTTTGTTGTTGTTGTTGCTGATCTTTCAGGAGCTTTTGGGCCAGTGCCAGGTTGTAACGGGTTTCATCATCTTTAGGATTGTTTCTCAGCGATTCCTTATATGCTTCAATGCATTGCGGATATTGCTTGGAAGATTGTAAGATTACTCCCATGTTATGATAAATCTGTGCAAGTTTGGATTTGTCTTTTTCAATCTTGGACACAGATTCATATTGCTCCATGGCTTCTTTAGCTTTTTGTTGCATGAGAAGTGCATTACCCAAATTGAACATAGCATCTGTCGATTTTGGGTTGATTTCCAATGCTTTCCGATAGTCTACTTCTGCCTTGATGAACAAACTGTCATTGTACAGCTTATTACCACTTCGTAAATAGTCTCTGTCTGTCTTCTGGGCGAAAACAACATTGACGGCCAAGCATAGAAAAGCAGTTATATAGATTTTCTGTAACATATATACTTATTTAAATAGTCTTACATTCTTAAACAACGGGTTCTTACGTTCCAAAATTAGCATTTCTATGATTAACAATATCAGGATCAGCCATGCCAACGCCTGGAACTGTTCATCAAATTCGGTGAAGATTTGGCTTTCCACATCCGATTTGGCTAATTTGGCAATTTCTTCATTCAGAACTTTTTCTGCTGAATTTGAGTTGTCCACTCTGATGTATACTCCATTACCGGCCTTGGCAATTTCCTGACACATCTGTTCGTTCAGTTTCGTTACGATGATGTCCCCTTTTCCGTCACGGCGGAAGTCATTGCTACCTCTTTCTACCGGAATAGGTGAACCTTCGGGCGAGCCGATACCTAATATGAATACTTGCATATTCTTTTCTGCGGCTTCTTGAGCTGCTTCGATGGCTCCTCCTTCATGGTTCTCACCATCGGTAATGACAATGATGGCACGTCCTACTCCATCGTTCGGAGTAAAACTTTTCATTGCCAATCGGATAGCTGCACCAATATCTGTACCTTGTGTGGATATCAGCGATGGGTTGATGCTTTCCAAAAACATCTTGGCAGAGATGTAATCGCTTGTTATAGGTAGCTGGGTAAATGCTTCTCCTGCAAAGACATTCAGGCCGACTTTATCATTATTAAAGGTGTCAATCAATCTGGATATCAATTTCTTAGCCTTTTCCAAACGGCTCGGTGTCACATCCTCAGCCAGCATAGAATTGGAAATATCCAATGCGATTACTGTTTCTACTCCGCTTCGTTTGACTGTTTCCATCTTCGAACCGAATTGTGGACGGGCCAACATCACGACTATTAATGCAAGAGCCGAAAACATGAGCCAGAATTTCACATCGGGACGATATTTGGAGATGGTCGGCATCAATTCCTTCAATAAAGAAGGGTCACCATATTTCCGGATATTCTGACGGCGACGATGGTTGGAATATAGATACAAGGCCACAATCAGCGGAAGCAAAAGCAACAAGTATAATATGTCAGGGTTTGCAAATCGAAACATAACTTCTTCTTTTTAAGGTATTTTCTTTAATAATGTATTTCGGAGTAATACTTCAAGCAATACGCAGAGGAAAGCAATCCAAGCAAATAGCTCGAATTCTTCTTCACGTTTACTGAATTCCTTTACATTAAGTTTTGTCTTTTCCAGTTTGTCGATTTCTTCGTATACTTCTTTCAACTTGGAGTTGCTGGTAGCACGGAAATAGTTACCGTTGGTAGTACCGGCAATTTCGGTCAAAGTCTTTTCGTCGATTTCGACTGGGACATTCACGTATTGCACTCCGGCATACGTTTGCATCGGATAAGGTGCTGTACCATTGGTTCCTACACCGATGGTATAGACGCGGATACCGAATTGCTTGGCAATCTCGGCGGCTGTCAATGGAGAAATGTCACCTCGGTTGTTGCTACCATCTGTCAATAGGATGATGACTTTCGACTTGGCTTTGCTATCCTTCAGGCGAGTAACTGCATTGGCAATCCCCATCCCGATGGCGGTACCGTCTTCTATCAATCCACGTTGGGCAATGTCCCCTTTGATGCTGTGAAAGAGGTTCAGCAACACGGTGTGGTCTACCGTCAGTGGGCATTGTGTGAAGCTTTCACCGGCAAAGATGGTCAAACCGATGTTGTCGTTCGGACGACCGTTGATGAATTCCGAAGCCACTTGCTTGGCTGCTTCCAGACGGTTCGGCTTCAAGTCTTCGGCCAACATGGAGGTTGATACGTCCACGGCCAGCATGATGTCAATCCCTTCTATTTCAGTGTTCTGCCAGTTGTCCGTAGTTTGTGGACGTGCCAATACCAGAATAATCATGGTGATTGCTACGATGCGAAGCACGAACGGTGCATGTAGCAAGTAAATCTTCCAGCTTTTGGGAGCTTGCATATACATCCGTGTGGTAGAAACCTGAAGGGTTGGTTCAGTTTTCTTTCGCTTCATGACATACCATATTATATAAGGTATGAGCAATATCAGCAGAAATAGATATTCAATATTTGCAAAAATCATTTTTCAAACGGTTTAAATAAGGTTGTAAATGCCCTTCGATACCAAGAACAGGATGACTACAATCGCTATGCCGATGGCAATCAAGCTACCGAGCAATGCCATACGTCCTTGCTTGGAGCGTTTCTCTTCGATGGTGATTTCGGTCGGTTCCGGTTTGGCATTCGGATCGGGTTCTACCTTCGTGTTGTTGATAAACTCAACCGCATTGACCAAGTTCATGTCGTTTTCGTTCATGAGTGGCGAATGCTTGGCAAACTTCACCAGGTCGGCTGTCTCGAACAAATACTTCAACTCGCTGATAGATGCCTTGTCGTGGGTTTCCAACAACTTGTCGATGATTTCGGACGAAGTCATCTCCATCGCATTGAAGCCGAAACGTTCGGCCATATAGGTACGGAGCACATCGGTCAGTTCGGTATAGTAACCCTTTGGATCGGTCATACGCAAATGCTTGTCTCCCTTGATGCGTTCGATGTCCTGCAAGGCCTGCATGTGTGGCGGAAGCTTCGGTTCTACCTTGATTTTGCGGATGATAGGCTTGTTGTCCTTGAAGCGTTTGTATAGGTAATATCCCAATCCGCTCAAGGCTATCAGCAATAAGGTGAGCCAGAAGATGGTCGAGATGTCCTCCCAGGAAATGGATACTTTACGAATGTCTTTCGGGCCGAAGAATTGTTCGGGATGCAAGGTGTCCACCGGCATGGAGTAAACTTTCAGGGCCAGTGCCTTTGAACGATAGGACTGGTCGTTGACCAATACCTCGAATGGAGGCAGGTAATACAAGGCCGAGTCGAAAGAGGTGATGGTATACTCTTGTTTGATGAGCATCCGTTTTCCTTCGTTCAGCAATTGGGTGTCGGGCTTGGCAATGTCCAGCACTTCCACTCCCCTAACCAATGTGTCAAGCACAACCGGCATTTGTAACTTTTGGTTGGCATCCATGCTGATTTCCAACTTGATACGAGCTTGCTCGCCGATAAGTAGTTGCAGAGAGTCAATGCTGGCATCGACGGTTACCTGCTGAGCCTTTGCCTGAGGCAAGGCCATGAGCAGCATACCAATGATTGCCCACATTCTACTGATATGGATGATGTTCATTTTCATTAGCTTCGTTTCGCAAATAGGTTAAGCAACGATTTTACGTAATCCTGGTCGGTACGTACAGATACGGAGTCTACATTGCACTTGGTGAATGTATCGTTCAACATGCTTTGGCGTTCTTTCCACCAGGCATGATGGGCATTCCGAAGTTTTGCCGACGAGGTGTCAATCCATTGTTCGTGACCGGTTTCAGCATCGCGTACCTTCATCAAGCCCACGTCGGGCAGTTCGGCCAGGCGTCGGTCGTATACCTGAATGGCTACGATGTCGTGCTTGCGGTTGGCAATGGTCAAGGCATTACGATAATCGTTGTCGTCAATAAAGTCGCTCAGCATGAAGGTGGTACAACGTTTCTTGATGACGTTTGTCAAGTATTCCACCGCCATCTTGATGTCCGTGCGTTTACTTTCGGGCTTGAAGTCCAACAGTTCGCGGATGATGTAAAGGATGTGCTTGCGTCCCTTCTTCGGTGGGATGAACTTCTCGATTCTGTCCGAGAAGAATATCACGCCAATCTTATCGTTGTTCTGGATGGCCGAGAATGCCAATGTAGCGGCAATCTCTGTTACCATGTCCTTCTTCATCTGCTTGATGGTACCGAAATCCAAGCTGTTCGACACGTCGATGAGGAGCATCACCGTCAGCTCGCGTTCTTCCTCAAACACCTTTACGTAGGGTTTGTTGTAGCGGGCGGTCACGTTCCAGTCGATGTCTCGCACGTCGTCGCCATACTGATACTCACGCACTTCCGAGAACGACATCCCCTTGCCCTTGAAGGCCGAATGGTACTGGCCGGCAAAG
>JAFQNW010000119.1 GCA_017420875.1 Bacteroidaceae bacterium | reverse complement strand
CGGGTGTCCAGGTATCCTCTATCGCCTGCTCGCTAGTTATGCTACACGATGCCAAGCATCCTCCCAACAATAAACTGAATACATACAACTGTGTTTTCATGGCATAGGTTGTTCTAATATTTTAAACAAAGAAAAGAAAAAAGCAAGAACTTTCCAATAGGCCTTGGAAGATTTTAGAAAGATTTCAGATAACTTCAGGAAGATTTCAGGGAAGGGATAAATTAAGTTCGAAAACAGGTTTCACTGGTTTCACAGGAACATAACTCTCTATGCATCAGAAACTTTGCGTGAAACTAGTAGCCTTCAACTAGTTTCACAGGTTTCACACTCACTCTGACATACATCTGCCAGATAGAGTCAGGTTTTCGCTTTTTGTCCCATTTCATCGGAGTTTTGGTAATAATCTACCGCGATGCGAATCAGCAAGTCGGAGCTGGCAAGAGGTACTTGCCAGGATAAGCAACCGGGTTAGTATCTATGTGTGTTTCACGATTTACAAGGGTAAGACGGATAGATATCATTACGTTGCAGAACACTTTTCCGATTCTTCAGCATAAGAAAGTTAATCATAAGTTTTGATTCGCAAATCAAAACTTATGATTTGCCAAACAAAACTTTTGATTGACGAAACATAAGTTCTGATTTGCTTTTTCTTCTTGAAATGAATAACTTTGTTTCAGCAAGAAAACGATTATTCATCAAAGACATTCAAAGATTATGCCTAAGTACATCAAACAGGAGATGCCGGACATCCGACAGACCGGCGAAAAGAAAGTGTATTACCGAATGAAGGTTGAACGAAACATCGACACGGAGGAGTTTATCCGGTCGTTGTGCCAATCGTTTCATGGTATGAGTGAGGCCGACTTGACGCGGGCCATGATAGCTACCGCAGGTCATCTAGGGAAACTGTTGGGACAAGGATATTCGGTGTCCTTGGAGGGCATCGGCACTTTCAAGGCTACCATCGGTCTGGAAGAGGGTAAGGAACTGGATGCGTTGGACGGAGCTGAGTCGCACCGGAATGCACAAAGCCTGCAACTGAAAGGCGTGAACTATCGGGCGGACAAGGAGCTAATCAAGAAAGCCAGGACCCATTGCAAGCTCCAACGGGAGGGCATCCGCCGGCTTCACCGTTCGCCTTACTCCAAGGAAGAACGTCTGGAACTGGCCTTGAAATATTTGGAGCATCATGGAGTCATGAGAGTCGCGGATTATGTCTCCTTTACGGGACTTTCGCGGACGGCGGCCACGGTGGAGCTGAAGGAGTTTCGACAAGACCCTGCATCGGGCATCGATTTCATTGGCCGGGGAAGTGCAAAGGTGTATGTGAAGAAGTGAAAGAACAAAAAGGGTACGATATTCTGTTATAAAGGTATTGCGATTCTGAAAAATAACGTGTATATTTGTTTACAAATAATCCGATTATGAAAAGATTCTTGGTGTTAGGCTGGATGGCATTGCTTTGGGTAACGATATTGGTAGCCCAAACTAGCGATGTAGTGGTTTCTGCTGTTGTAAAAGACAAGGATAGTAGAAAGGAGTTGGGAAATGTGAACATTGCGTTGGTGGGAAGCAATGTGGGCACGGTGAGTAATGCGGATGGGGTGTTCTCTTTGCGAATATCGAAGGACGATGCTCACAAGGGGCTGATTGTTTCGCACATCGGATATTCCAATGTGAGAGTGTCCATCGGGGAGTTGTTGAACCAAGAGAAGCAACCCGTCATTTGGATGTCGCCATCGACCATGTTGTTGAAAGAACTGAACGTGTTTGGAGGTGACCCACGCGAACTGGTAGAAGAGGCGGTGGCAAAAATCGCACAGAACTATTCGGAGAAGTCCAACCTGTTCTCAAGCTTTTATCGGGAAACCATTCAGAAGCGTCGTCGCTACATCGGCATCTCCGAGGCGGTGGCCAATGTCTATAAAACCCCTTACAAGCATCAGTCGGTGCTTCATGACAAGGTGCAGGTGCTGAAAGGACGCCGGTTGGCCAGTCAGAAGCGAAGCGATACCTTGGCGGTAAAGATTGTGGGCGGGCCTACCATTCCGATATACCTGGATGTGGTGAAGAATGGAGACGAGTTCTTCAGTCCGGCTACCATCCCTTTGTATCATTACACCATGCTGATTCCGGTCAGCATCGACGACCGGATGCAATATGCCATCCGCTTTGAGCCGAGAGTGAGGCTGGAATATGCCTTGTATCGGGGCACGCTCTACATCGACCAGGAATCGATGACCATCACCCGGGCCGAGTTCGAGTTGGACATGTCCGACCAAGAAAAGGCTACCCAATTTGTGTTGAAGAAGAAGCCGGCCGGATTGCGTTTCAACCTGCAGGACGTGACGTTCCTGGTAACTTATCGTCAGCAGGATGGAAAATCTTACTTGAACTACATGCGGAATGCGGTGCGGTTCAAGTGTAACTGGAAGAAGAAGCTGTTTGCTTCGACCTTCACAACCACGACCGAGATGGTGATGGTGGACCGCGAGGAACAACCCGAAGAAGGTATCAAGACGAAGGACTCCTTCAAGCAGCGTGAAATATTCTATGATAAGGTGGATGAATATTGGAACGAGGATTTCTGGAAGGACTATAATATCATCGAGCCTACCGAATCGTTGGAGTCGGCGGTCAAGAAACTGAAAAAGCAGGAAAAGGCGAAATAAGAATCATAAAAGTTTATAGACAGAAACTTGCTAGGAATGGCCGATTGTTGTACTTTTGTCTGTATAACAAAAAAATGTCCGTTTCATGGTGCTCAATTATATTTGGATAGCCTTTTTCTTGATTGCTTTTGTGGTGGCCACTTGTCGGTTGGTCTTTTTAGGAGACACCCAGGTGTTTCCCGAGATTATCAACTCCACGTTCAGCTCCTCGAAAACAGCCTTTGAGATTTCATTGGGCTTGACCGGTGTGCTTTCCCTTTGGTTGGGGATTATGAAAATTGGAGAAAAGGGTGGGGTGATTGCCATGTTCTCGCGTCTGTTGAGTCCGATTTTCACCAAGCTTTTCCCGGATATTCCCAAAGGGCATCCCGTAACAGGCAGCATCTTCATGAATCTGGCTGCCAACATGCTGGGGCTGGACAATGCGGCTACGCCTTTAGGATTGAAGGCCATGGAGGGCTTGCAGGAACTGAATCCGAAAAAGGATACGGCCAGCAACCCCATGATCATGTTTCTGGTGTTGAACACATCCGGCCTGACCATTATTCCTATCAGCATCATGGTTTATCGGGCTCAGATGGGGGCTGCTCAGCCTACCGATGTGTTTGTACCTATCTTGCTGGCTACGTTCTTCTCGACCTTGGCCGGTATTATTGCCGTCAGCATTTACCAACGCATCAATCTATTCAATCGGACTATTCTTCTGTTTCTGGGTGGAATGAGTTTGGCGGTGGCCGGCATCATCTATTCTTTCAGCACCTTGTCGCGTGTACAGATTGATACCTATTCGACCACCAGTGCCAATGTGTTCCTTTTCCTTATTATTATAGGGTTCATCCTGGCGGGCATCCGGAAGAAGGTAAACGTGTACGATTCCTTTGTAGAAGGGGCTAAAGAAGGGTTCCAAACGGCCGTACGTATCATTCCTTATCTAGTGGCCATTCTGGTGGCTATCGGGGTCTTTCGGGCTTCGGGAGCCATGGATTACCTGATAGGAGGTATTGAAGGGGCTGTCAACCTTTGTGGCATAAACAGTGATTTTGTGGGCGGACTCCCTACGGCTATCATGAAGCCATTGAGCGGAAGCGGTGCCCGGGGACTGATGGTGGATGCCATGACGACTTATGGCCCCGATTCTTTCGTGGGACGGTTGGCCTGCATCTTTCAAGGCTCTACCGATACGACATTCTATATTCTGGCCGTATATTTTGGAAGCGTAGGCATTGCGAAGACACGCCATGCGGTTCCTTGTGGCTTGATAGCCGATGTAGTGGGTATTATCTCGGCCATTTTCATTTGCTATCTGTTCTTTGGGTAAGTAAGAATATTAACCTTTAACAATATCTACACATGAAAATCAAATCATTTTTCTTATTTCTTGTCCTGCTTGCATGGACCAGCGTGCAAGCAGCCGACCTGCCTCGTGCAGAGTATCCGCGTCCGCAGATGGAGCGTCAGGCTTGGGTGAATTTGAATGGCGAGTGGACCTATACACTCGATTTAGTGAAGTCAGGTCACGAACGTGGTTTCTATCAGGGAAAGGCGTTTGATGGCAAAATCATTGTTCCGTTTGCTCCGGAAAGCGAATTGTCGGGCGTGAAGTATCTGGACTTTATCCCTTCCATTTGGTATCAACGCGAAATTACCATTCCTGCCGATTGGAGCGGCAAGGATATCCTGTTGAACTTTGGAGCGGTGTATTATGAATCAGAAGTGTACATTGATGGCAAGTTTGCCAATCGCCACTTCGGAGGTTCCGATTCGTATACGGTCGACATCACCAAGTTTGTGAAGCCTGGCGGTACTCACTCGTTGGTGGTTTGGGCCAAGAGCGATTTGCGTGACCGGATGCAGTCGGCCGGTAAGCAATCTACCCGTCAAGGTTCGTTTGAATGTATGTACACTCGTACTACCGGTATCTGGCAGACCGTGTGGATGGAAGCTGTCGACCCGGCAGGAATCGCCAATGTGAAGTATACCACAGACATTGACCGCAACGAAGTTTCCATGCAGTTTACCATGCGTCGCAACTTGAATGGCAACAAATTGTCCATCAAGGTGATGGATGGCAATAAGGTGGTGGCTACAGCTCAAGGTACAGTGGCTTCAGGTTCTATCTTCAACTTGCCGGTGAAGAAGGCTAAATGGTGGACTCCGGAATCGCCTAACCTTTATGATGTGGTGATGACACTTCAGGATGCAAACGGAAAGGTGATTGATGAAGTGAAGTCGTATTTCGGTATGCGTAAAATCCATACTCAGGGTAATATGATTTACTTGAACAACCAGCCCTATTACCAACGTTTGGTACTCGACCAGGGTTTCTATCCGGATGGCATTTGGACTGCTCCTTCGGATGAGGCTTTGAAGAATGACATCTTGTTGTCGAAGGCAGCCGGTTTCAATGGTGCCCGTCTTCATCAGAAGGTATTCGAAGAACGTTTCCATTACTGGGCAGACAAGTTGGGATACCTCACTTGGGGAGAAGCTCCAAGCTGGGGATTGGATGCCAATGCCATAGAAGCAGCCCGCAATTTCATTGCTGAATGGAAGAATGTAGTGAAGCGTGACTTGAACCATCCGTCTATCGTGACATGGACTCCGTTTAATGAAGAGTTCTGGCCTGACCAACGTCAATATCCTCGTTTTATTACCGACGTGTATACTTTGACAAAGGAAATGGACCCGACCCGTCCAATCAATACAGTCAGCGGTGGCCAGCACATCGTTACTGACATCTGGACAGAGCACCATTATGAACAAGACGCAGAAAAGCTCCGTCAGATTTTGTTTGAAAAAGCAGAAGGAAGCAAGGACGCTGACATCTACACTCGCGATCATTCTATTCAGGAACGCTTGAGAGGAAATGTAGGCTTTAACCGTCCGGTGTTGAGCGACTCTTATGAATATCCTGTTTACAAGAGCGACATTCCGTACATTCTGGATGAGTTCGGAGGTATCAAGTGTGTAGAAGCCAACCCAATCAAGGACCGCAATCTTTCATGGGGTTATGGTAACTCGGCGGTAACTAAGGAAGACTTTTACAAGCGTCTGGAGTCGCAAGTTCGTTTGCTCATTGAAAACAGCAAGAAGATTTGGGGATTCTGCTATACTCAGTTGACCGACGTGGAACTGGAGCAAAACGGTATTTACTATTATGACCGCAGTACAAAATATGATATGGAACGTATCCGTTCTATTTTCCAAATGGAATTGCCTCAGTAATAAAAAAGAAGCGGGTTCCCAATCGGGCACCCGCTTTCTTTTTTATTACTGAGGAGAAACAATGTATGTCTTTCCGCTTTCGGTCGGGAAGGTTGTTTCGTGATAAGTCTTTCCGCTTTCGGTGATAATGCCGGAGGCGGAAATTTCTTTTCCGTTGGCAAGCACTCGGAAAGGCTTGTCTGTACGAACCTTGCAATCTTTTCCGCTACAAGATGTGATGCTGGCTTCTTGCAATTGGTGTTCGGCCCATGAACAAGATACCTCGAAGTTTCCTCTGGCTTTCAGGCCTTTGATACTTCCTTTGTCCCATGCCGATGGTAAGGTTGGCAATAGGTGGATGTAGCCTGCATGGCTTTGCAGAAGCATTTCGGCGATGCCGGCTGTACCTCCAAAGTTTCCGTCGATTTGGAAAGGCGGATGGTCGTCGAACAAGTTAGGATGAGTCGACTTGTTCAACAATTCACGGATGTGGTGCAAGGCATTTTCTGCATCGAACAAACGGGCATAGAAGTTGATGATCCAAGCTCGGCTCCAACCAGTGTGTCCGCCTCCGGCCGACAATCTCAAAGCGATGGTCTTCTGGGCAGCAGCAAACAAGTCGGGGGTAGAAGGAGTAATCTGGGTGCCCGGGTGGAGGCCCAACAGATGGGAGATGTGTCGATGGCCGGGGTCTGCTTCCTGATAGTCTTCAATCCATTCTTGTACGCCACCCAAGGATGGAGAAACCTTTACGGGTGGAAGGTCTTTCATGACTTGTTGCAAGGTGTCGGCAAAGGCCTTGTCCTTACCCAATATTTGGGTGGTGAGGATGCAGTTGTTGAACAATTCGGTGATGATTTGAACATCCATGGTCGAGGCATAGGTGAGGCCTTGTGACTTGCCGGTCAGTGGGTCGATGTATGCATTCTCGGGCGAGTTGGATGGAGCTGTTACCCATTGTCCTTTCTGGTCTTTCACCAGGAAGTCCAGGATGAATTGAGCGGATGATTTCAAGATGGGGTAAGCTTTCTTTTCCAGGTAATCCTTGTCTTGTGTAAAACTGTAATGTTCAAACAACGGGAAGGTCATCCAAGGGCCTCCCATCGGGAAGCATCCCCAAACACCGTCCATGACCGCTGTCCGTCCGAATGGGTCGGTGAGGTGATGCACGGTCCATCCGCGGGCATTGTACATTTCCTTGGCAGTTACGCTTCCCGGCTCTTGAAGCTTGTCCATAAACTCGATGAGTGGGAGAGTGGTTTCGGAAAGGTTGCAGACTTCTGCCGGCCAGTAGTTCATCTGAAGGTTGATGTTGGTGTGGAAGTCCGAATTCCAGGCGGCATTGAAATCTTTGTTCCATACGCCTTGCAGGTTGGCCGGCAAGACTCCCGGTGTGCGTGAGCTGTTCATCAACAGGTATCGGCCGTATTGGAAGTATAGGGCAATCAGTTCAGGGTCGTCGGCACCCCCCTTGAATGCTTCCAGACGTTGGTCGGTAGGCAAGGCTGATTGGGCTGTTTCCCCGAGGTCGATGGATACCCGGTTAAAGACCGATGCATGGTCTTCAGCGTGGTTGGTCAATAGTGTTTGATAATCTTGACGGGCAGCTTTCTCGATGATTTGGTCGCAAACGGCCAAGGGTTGGATGCTCCGGTCAAAGTTCAGGTTAGCCAGGCGGTAGTCGGTGGCAGCGGTGAAGAGCAATGTGGCTTGCTCGGCTTTCTCGATATAGATTCCGCCGTCTTTTTCAACGAGTTGGCCTCCTTGATGGAGGATGTGCAACTTCGAGGCAAACTTCATGTGTGCTCCGCCGGGGCCTGCTTTCGGGTCGTCTTCATCAATGATTTGTCCTTCCAGGATGATTTCGTTGCTTTGTACGGTCACTCGGGCATCTTTCTCTCTTTCCAGGCGGACAAGTACATTCAACCCTTCTTTTTGTGAGGCCGAGAGGCGGGTGACGATGACATTGTCTACGGCCGAGGCAAAGACTTCTTGTCGGTAGTTGGTGTTGTTCGCGAGGAATTCGGTGGTGCACAAACCTTTGTTCAGGTTCAAGGCACGCTTGTATTGGGCGGTATCCTGAATGGCATAATCCAAAAGGATGTTGCCGAAGGTTTGGTAGGAGCGTACGCAGGGAGGAGTTCCCACCATGCTCTCAGCACACAAGCGATAGGCTGCTGAGTACTGGTGGCTAAGGGTTAGTTCCCTGATTTTATCGAGGTTTTGGGCGGCTTTCGGGTTGTTGCTGTTGAGGGGTTCGCCGGCCCACAAACTTTCTTCGTTCACTTGGATGCATTCATGGAAAGGGTTTCCGAAAACCATGGCTCCCAAACGTCCGTTTCCGATGGGTAATGCTTCTTCCCAAATGGAGGCGGGTTGGTTATACCATAAAGTATAGTCTTTGTTTTCTTCAGGGGTTTGGCAGGATAGGAGGCTACAGGCTCCCAGTGCTACCAAAAAGGTTTTTAAATGGAGTTTTTTCATAGCATGTTTATTTAAAGTCATGCAAGTTATCGATTTATTTTGGATGGGCAAAATTCGGTTGGTGATTTCTGCTTCGTCAAGACGTTTTTTGAAAACGTCAGCACGTTTGAGGTGAAATGTCAGCACGTTTTTTTAAAACGCCTTCGCGAAAGAATTGAGAATCTGGAAGAATGGTGGAAAAAGATTTGTCGTGCGATTGAGTATTTGTTATCTTTGTGCCATCAAATCGTGAAAGAAAAATCATTATAAATATGTTGGATATTGTTTTTTTGATTGGTGGCTTGGCTTTGATTCTGCTGGGTGCCAACGGGCTGACTGACGGAGCAGCAGCCGTAGCAAAACGTTTTCATATCTCCGATTTGGTGATTGGTTTGACCATTGTAGCGTTCGGCACCTCGGCTCCTGAGCTGGTTATCAGTACGATGGCTGCACTGGGAGGTAGTGCCGAAATGGCCATTGGTAACGTGGTGGGTAGTAATATCTTCAATGTGCTGGCCATTATTGGGGTCACTGCTATGGTGATGCCAATCAAGGTAGGTGAAGGCACGATGAGTAAGGAAATTCCGTTGGTGATTCTCTGTTCGTTTGTTTTGGCCTTTATGGCGAATGATGTCATCTTGGATGGAGGTTCAAGAAATATCATCAGTCGCATAGATGGGTTGGTGCTGTTAGGATTCTTCCTGATATTCATGAGATATACATTTGCCATTGCACGTAGTGGAAATGCAGAAGAGGAAGAAACGAAGATTAAGGAAATGCCTATCTGGAAGTCTGCTTTGTTTATTGCAGGAGGTTTGGCCGGCTTGATTTATGGCGGGCAATTGTTTGTGGATGGTGCCAGTGGCATTGCCAGTTCGCTGGGCGTAAGCGAATCTATCATCGGCTTGACTATCGTGGCAGGGGGTACCTCTCTTCCCGAATTGGCGACTTCCGTAACGGCTGCTTTGAAGAAAAATCCAGGCATTGCCATAGGTAATGTGATTGGTAGCTGCTTGTTCAACATCCTTTTTGTATTGGGATGCAGTGCAACTATTTCTCCGCTCTCGATGGGAGGCATCAACAATGTAGATATGGCCGTACTTATCGGCTCGGCTATCCTTTTCTGGCTGGTAGGCTGGTTCTTCAAGAAGCGTACCATTACTCGGGTAGAAGGTGCCTTGTTGGTAATCTGCTACATAGCTTATACAGCTTATTTGATAGCTCAACAATAAAAAAGGGTGTTTAATCACCCTTTTTACATTAAAAAATCTTATCTTTACCACCTAAATCTTTTAAGATTAGAATACTATGAGCATAATTATTAAGAAAGTAAGTTCATCCAGTGAACTAAAGAAGTTTATTCGGTTCAACTACGAACTCTATAAGGAAAATCCATTTTCTGTCCCCGATTTGTATGACGACATGCTGAATACCTTCAGCCGTGACAAGAATGCAGCATTCGAGTTTTGCGATGCAGACTATTTCTTGGCATATAAAGATGGTAAGTTGGTGGGACGTGTTGCAGCTATCTTGAACAAACGTGCCAACGAAACTTGGGGAAAGAAAGAAGTTCGTTTCGGATGGATTGATTTCGTCAACGATATGGAAGTGTCCGAAGCCTTGTTTAAGGCCGTTGAAGCCTGGGGCAAGGAACGTGGGATGACCGAGATGGTTGGCCCGCTTGGCTTTACTGATTTCGATGCGGAAGGTATGTTGGTCGAAGGGTTTGAAGAACTCAGCACCATGTCCACCATCTACAATTTCCCTTATTATCCGCAACACATGGAAAAGCTGGGATTTGAAAAAGAAGCCGACTGGGTAGAGTTCAAAATATACATCCCGGATGCAATTCCCGACAAGCATAAGCGTATCTCCGAAATCATCATGCGTAAGTATGGCTTGAAGATTGTCAAGTGTACTTCCACAAAGGACATTAACAAGTATGGTCAGGCTATTTTCGATTTGATGAACGAAGCATATAGCCCGTTGTATGGATATTCGGCCTTGTCGCCTCGCCAGATTCAGCAATACATCAAGATGTTCTTGCCGATATTGGACTTGCGGATGGTAACACTGGTAACCGATGCAGAAGACCATGTGGTGGCCGTAGGTATCTCCATGCCATCGCTTAGCGAAGCCCTTCAAAAAGCCAAAGGACGCTTGTTACCATTCGGATGGTATCATCTGCTGAAAACAATCTTCTTGAAGAAATACCCGAAGATGCTCGACTTGTTGCTCGTTGCCGTGAAGCCTGAATATCAAAACAAGGGCGTGAATGCTTTGTTGTTCTACGATTTGATTCCGGTATATCAACAATTGGGATTTGAATATGCCGAAAGTAATCCTGAATTGGAATTGAATGGTAAGGTACAAGCACAATGGGAATATTTCAAGACCATTCAGCATAAGAGAAGACGAGCATATAAAAAAGAAATTTGAGTAATAAGTAATGAGTTCTGAGTTGCCGTCCGAATGGATAACTCATAACTCATAATTCATAACTCAAAACTAATACAGATTACCATGGAAGAACTTACAACTCAGAACTCAACACTCAGTACTCCTGAATATAACGACGATAACATACGCCATCTGGATGATATGGAGCATATCCGTGTCCGTTCGGGGATGTATATCGGACGTTTGGGCGATGGAGAGCAGAGCGACGACGGTATCTATGTGTTGTTGAAAGAAGTGATGGACAACAGCATTGATGAGTTCAAGATGGGAGCCGGAAAAAAAATAGAGGTGAACATTGAAGACAACCTTCGGGTGAGTGTCCGGGATTATGGTCGCGGCATACCTCAGGGTAAGCTGATCGAAGCAGTCAGTAAGTTGAATACAGGTGGTAAGTACGATTCCAAGGCTTTTAAGAAAAGTGTAGGTTTGAACGGGGTGGGGATCAAGGCTGTAAATGCGTTGAGCAGTCGTTTTGAGGTGGCAAGTTTTCGCGATGGAATCGTGCGTCGGGCCACATTTGAAAAAGGACAATTAATCAGCGATGTAACGGCGGATACAACCGAAGAAAACGGTACTTACATCTTTTTCGAGCCGGATGACACCCTTTTCTTGAATTATAAGTTTCAAAACCAGTTTGTTGAAACCCTTCTCCGTAACTATACCTATTTAAATACAGGGCTGACTTTCCTTTACAATGGGCAGAAGATTCTTTCCCGTCATGGCTTGGAAGATTTGTTGAAAGACAACATGACTTCGGAAGGATTGTACGAGATTGTCCATCTGAAAGGCGAAGACATCGAGATAGCTTTCACTCATACCAATCAGTATGGAGAGGAATATTATTCTTTTGTAAACGGGCAGCACACCACCCAAGGAGGTACACATCAAAGTGCCTTGAAGGAGCACATTGCCCGTACCATCAAGGAATTCTATAACAAGAACCAGGAATTCGCCGATATTCGTAACGGTATTGTAGCAGCCATTGCTTTGGATGTAGAGGAACCTATGTTTGAAAGTCAGACCAAGACCAAGTTAGGCTCCAATAATATGTGGCCGGCCATACCTCAAGAAGATAAACCAGCCGGGCCGACTATCAATAAGTATGTAGGCGATTTCATCAAGACAGAGGTGGACAACTATCTCCACAAGAATCCGATTGTAGCCGAAATCATGCTGCAAAAGATTCAAGAGTCTGAAAAGGAACGTAAGGCCATTGCCGGCGTGACTAAATTGGCTCGCGAACGTGCCAAGAAGGCTAATCTGCATAACCGTAAATTGCGTGATTGTCGTTTCCACTTGAATGATGTCAGGGGCAATAAGCAGGAAGAAACCTGTATCTTTATTACCGAGGGTGACTCTGCAAGCGGTTCCATTACCAAGAGCCGCGATGTGAATACACAAGCAGTATTCAGTTTGCGTGGGAAACCGCTTAACTCGTATGGGTTGACCAAGAAAGTTGTGTACGAAAACGAAGAGTTTAACCTTTTGCAGGCTGCTCTCAACATCGAAGATGGCATGGAAGGTTTGCGATACAACAAGGTTATCGTTGCAACCGATGCCGATGTGGATGGTATGCATATCCGGTTACTAATGATTACTTTCTTTTTGCAGTTCTTCCCTGATTTGATAAAGAAAGGTCATGTGTATATTTTGCAAACACCACTTTTCCGCGTTCGCAATCGCAAGAAAGGGGTATACGAAACGATTTATTGCTATACCGACGAAGAACGGATAGCGGCTATTGAGAAGTTGAGCCCGAATCCGGAAATCACCCGATTTAAAGGTTTAGGAGAAATTTCGCCCGATGAATTCAAGAACTTTATCGGTGAAGATATGCGTTTGGAGCGGGTACGTTTACGCAAAGACGATTTGGTAAAGGAATTGCTGGAGTTTTACATGGGTAAGAATACCATGGAAAGACAGAACTTTATCATCGACAATCTGGTTGTAGAAGAAGACATAACAAAAGAAGAATGAAAAGAGCAATATTCCCGGGGACATTCGATCCTTTTACGATAGGTCATCATTCAATCGTTAAGCGTGCCTTGACTTTCATGGATGAGATTGTGATAGGTATTGGAATTAATGAAGGAAAAAAGAATTGTATCTCAACCGAGAAACGCCTGGAAATGATACGGAAGCTCTATGCAGATGAGCCTCGTGTTAAAGTGGAGGCTTATTCGGACTTGACCATTGATTTTGCCAAACGACAAGATGCTTCGTTCATCGTTCGAGGTATTCGTACAGTTCGGGATTTTGAATATGAAGAAGGAATTGCTGATGTCAATCGGAAGTTAAGTGGTATAGAAACCATCTTTTTGTTTACGGAGCCCGAGTTGACTTCTGTAAGCTCTACGATTGTTCGGGAATTGTTGCATTACGGCAAGGATGTAAGTGCATTCTTACCAGAAGGGATGGAATTATGAATAAGCGAATAGTAAATTATATAGTAGGCTTGTTGGCCTGCTTTTTTTCTATCTGTGAGTTGCAGGCACAAGCCGAGAATACAATGATGGCTTCACCCATTCGCAAATTGCAACTTGCCGAGTTTGCGATAGCCAATTTATATGTGGATAAGACCGATGAAAATAAATTGGTGGAAAAAGCAATTATAGGAATGTTGGAAGAATTGGACCCACATTCTACCTATTCGAATGCCGAAGAAGTCAAGAAAATGAATGAGCCTTTGCAGGGCAATTTCGACGGAATCGGAATCCAATTCAACATGGCCGAGGATACGTTGTTTGTTATCCAACCCGTCTCAGGAGGACCATCAGAGAAGGTTGGAATCTTGGCGGGCGACCGGATTGTCATGGTTAATGATACGTTGATAGCCGGAGTCAAAATGAGTACCGAAGATGTGATGGCTCGCTTGAAAGGCCCTAAAGGAACAAAAGTGCATGTCAAGGTGGTGCGTAGAGGTGTGAATGAACTGCTTCCTTTCACCATCGTTCGCGATAAGATTCCGGTTTATAGTTTGGATGCTTCTTATATGGCCGCTCCCAAAATAGGGTATATTAAAATCAATCGTTTTGCAGCTACGACTCATGAAGAGTTCATGGATGCTTTAGCATCTTTGAAAGGCCAAGGCATGCAGGACCTGATTCTTGATTTGCAAGGCAATGGGGGAGGTTATTTGAATGCTGCGATTGATATTGCAAACGAATTCTTGGGGCAAGGAGAGTTGATTGTCTATACGGAAGGACGCAGAAATCCCCGTCGGGAATTTCTGGCTAAGGGAGATGGAAAACATCAAGGAGGTAGACTAGTTGTGCTTGTTGATGAATTTTCGGCTTCAGCCAGTGAGATTGTTGCTGGAGCTGTGCAGGATTGGGATCGGGGATTGGTTGTTGGACGTCGAACCTTTGGGAAAGGCTTGGTTCAAAGGCCGATAGATTTGCCGGATGGTTCTATGATTCGTCTGACGGTTGCCCGTTATTATACACCGGCAGGACGTTGCATTCAAAAACCCTATGAGAGTATTGAAAAGTATAATGCGGATTTGATAGAACGATATAATCGTGGAGAAATGATGAGTGCTGATAGCATTCACTTCCCGGATTCCTTAAAGTTCAATACGCATAAATTGCAACGTGTGGTCTATGGAGGAGGTGGTATTATGCCGGATTATTTTGTACCGGTCGATACGACACTTTTTACCAAGTATCATAGTCAGTTAAGTAACAAAGGAGTCTTGTTGAAGTTTCATTATCAGCTGATTGATAATAATCGCCAAAAGTGGTTGACTGAATATAAAGATTATGGCCGTTTTCATCGACAATTTGAACTAACGGATGAAATAATGGAACAGTTGGTGGAAGCAGGGAAAAAGGCTGGAATAGAATATCATGAAGAACAATACAAAAAGTCTGCTCCTTTAATCAAATTACAACTGAAAGCACTGATAGCACGTGATTTATGGGACATGAATGAGTATTACCATACAATCAACGGAGTAAATGAAAGTGTGAAGAAGGCTTTGGAATTATTGAAAAATTCGGATAATCTTTTTGATTCCTAAGTAAACAAGAATAATAATATTGATAAAAGAAGGGGTGTCAAAATAGGAATTCTCTATCAATGTGTCATTTTGGTAGTATATTTTTATTTTGACACTTCCTTTTTTTTATGAAATATTCGTTTGGTTAATAGCATTTTTTTATAAATTTGTAAATTGACATTGGTATAACCTGAAAAATAACTTTTAAACTTATATATCTATGAAAAAATCATTGTTTTTAGGAGTCGCAGCTAGTGCCTTGTTGGCTATGACTTCTTGTTCTGTGCAAAAGCACAACACATTAACCGAAGCAGAGGTTGCAGATGGTTGGACACTCTTGTTTGATGGGCAGACTCTGAATGGTTGGAGAGACTATAATGGTAAAACGTTGACTCAGCCTTGGCACGTGGTAGATGGTTGTATTCAAGCAAATGGCGATGGAAGCGATTTGTCTGGATATATCGTAACAGAAAAGCAATATGAAAATTTTATCCTTGATTGGGATTGGAAACTTTCGTATGGTGGAAATAGTGGTATGCTTTATCATGTAGTGGAAGATCCTTATTTCAAGGTTCCTTATGTAACTGGACCTGAATATCAGTTGATTGATAATGAAGGTTGGGAAAAGACAAATGCACCGACTAAGTTGGAAGAATGGCAGAAATTGGGTGTTGACTATGCCATGTATTTGCCAAATCCTGATTCGATGTTTGTAAATCCACAAGGAGAATGGAACAACTCTCGTATTGTTTTCGATAATGGTCATGTGGAACATTATTTGAATGGACATAAGATTTTGGAATTCGAAGCATGGACAGAAGACTGGTTCAAGCGTAAAGGTAGTGGTAAATGGGAAATGGCTCCTGAATATGGTTTGGCTCGTAAAGGTGTAATCTGTTTGCAAGACCACGGTTCTCCTGCTTCTTTCCGTAATATCAAGATTAAAGAACTTCCAAAGAAAGTTTCGAAGGAAGAAATTGTTCTTTTCAATGGTAAGGATTTGACCGGTTGGACTGCCTATGGTACTGAGTTGTGGTATGTAAATGACGAAGGCCTTTTGGTATGTGAAAGTGGCCCGAACAAGGAATATGGTTATTTTGCAACCAATGACTATTATAACGACTTCGATTTGACTGTTGAGTTCAAGCAATTGGCTAATGGTAACTCGGGCGTATTCTTCCGTTCATTTGTTGAACCTCCTGTAAAGGTACATGGCTGGCAATGTGAAGTAGCTCCTAAGAATAATGATACTGCCGGTATTTATGAATCGTATGGTCGTGGATGGTTGGTACAGATTCCGGATGAAAAAGAAAATATTTTGAAGTCTGGTGATTGGAATACATTGCGTATCCGTTTGGAAGGCAATCATGTACAGACTTGGTTGAATGGAGAACCGATGACTGACTTTACTGACGATAAGATTGGTGCTGCACAAGGACGCATTGCCCTTCAAATTCATGATGGTGGCGGCATTAAAGTTTTGTGGCGTAATCTTAAGTTAGTTAGATTGTAATTCTAGAAAATAACCTAAAAACAGATACTATGGGAATTAACAGAAGAGACTTTTTGAAAGGGGCTAGTAGCCTGGCTCTTTTCTCCATCGTGCCGAGTAAGGTATTGGGTGGTCCCAATCATGTAGCCCCAAGCGACCAGCTTACCAAAGGGATTATTGGGGTAGGTGGAATTGGTAGAAGCAGTTACCATTTTACCAGTGATGAAAGATGTCGTTTGGTTTCCGTTTGTGATGTGGATAAGAATCACGTCCAAAAAGCGGTTGATTTGGCTAAGAAGAAATTCAATGAAACAGTACAGACCTATCATGATTTCCGTGATTTGATTAAGGATCCGAATGTAGATGTTGTACACATTGCTACTCCTCCTCATTGGCATGCTCTGATGGCTATCGAAGCAGCTAAGGCAGGTAAAGATATCTGGTGTGAAAAGCCAATGACACGTACTATCGGTGAAGGTAAGCGTGTGGTTGAGGCTGTAAAGCAGAATAATCGTATTTTCCGTTTGAATACTTGGTTCCGCTTTACCGACAACTTCTATGGTTTGGGTACTAAAGTAGAACCGTTGAAGAAGTTGGTAGATAGTGGTTTGCTGGGATGGCCTTTGAAGGTAAGAATTTCGGGTGCTACCGGCTTTACCTGGAAGTTCTTCTGGGTAGGAAAAGAAAATTTAACTCCAGAGCCAGTTCCTGCTGAATTGGATTATGACATGTGGTTAGGCCCGGCTCCTTACAAGCCATATAACTCTCATCGTGTTCATCAGACATTCCGCGGATATTGGGATTATGATGGTGGTGGATTGGGCGATATGGGACAGCATTATATCGACCCGGTACAATATATTTTAGGAAAGGATAATACCAACCCGATTAAGGTTGAAGTGGATGCTCCTCAACAGCATCCGGATGCAATCGGTATTTGGCGTAAGGTGACCTATACTTATGAAGATGGTTGCCAGATAATCCTGGAAGGCGAAGGATTTGAAAGTGAAGGTAAAGTGCCGTACATTGAAGGTCCTAAGGGGAAAGTCTTTAAAGGATTTGAATGCGAACTGGAAGGAAAACCGGCTCCTGACATCATGGGTATCATTGCTGAATTACCAGATCCGGAACCTCAGAATACAGACTTTATCAAATGTATCAAGAATCGTGAATTGTTTGCGTTGAACGAAATGAACGGACATCGTAGTGCGAATATTGTAAACATGGGTTTGTGTGCACTTCGTTTGAACCGTACCTTGCATTTCGATCCGGTAGCTCAACAGTTCATTAATGATGAGGCTGCCAATCGCTTGATTGACCAGCCAATGAGAGGACCATGGAAGTTATAATCTAACGCTGAAATTACAGAAATATGAAAAGAATATTTATGATATTGGCTCTTGCGGCATTGTTGCCGTGGAGCGTTATGGCACAAGATGGTCGTCAGCGTACTGCTTCCACAGTAATTGCTGATGCGATGGCTCAACTTCCTGCATCTAAACAGGAAACTTTTAATCAGGTAATGAGTGAATTGGCTGCTGTTGGTTCGGATGCAGTGGTTCAGATTGCTGATATGCTTGTCCCTGCGGATAAAGGCAAGAATGCAATCATGGAATATGCATTGGATGGATTGGTAGCTTATTCTGCTGCTCCTGGTAGAGATAAGGAAGCCGCAGCTGTAAGAAAAGGCTTGGCTTTGGCTATAGAAAAATGTACAGACAATCCGAACAAGGCATTTTTGATGACTTTGTTGCAACGTTGTGCAAAGGCTGAAGATGCTCCTGTATTTGTTAAGTATGTAACAGACAAATATTTGGCAGAATGGGCCGTGAATGGTTTGGTTGCTACTCCAGGAACTGAAGATGTACTGATGGACTTGATTCAAAAGAGTCAGTCTCCATGCAAAGTTTTGGCATATGCTGCAGGAACTAAGAAGTTGAAAGCTGCTGAACCTGTTTTGTTGGGCTGGATTCCAAGTGCTGATGCTGAAACCCAGAAAGCTATTTACCATGCATTGGGTATGTGTGGAACTTCTGCTTCAGTGAAGGCTTTAGGTAATGCTGCGAAGGCAGTTAATTATGCTTGGGAAGCCAGTGATGTTACTGCTTCTTATTTACGTTTGCTCCAGAATCTGGTAGCAAATGGCGAAGGTAAGGTTGCACTTGCAGCTGCAAAGAAATTGTTGAAGGCTACAGATAAGTCTCATATCCGTGGTGCCGCTCTTCAACTTATTTTTGCAGTTGATGGTAAGAAGGCTTTGCCTTATTTGTATACAGCAATGAAGGATCCTTGCCGCGAATACAGAGTGAACGCATTGCGTTTGTCTGAACCTTATGTAAATGAACTCGTATATGTAGCATTGAATAAGGTGTTGAAGGATAAGGAAGAAAAAACGGTTAAGGCTGACATCTTGAATTGGTTTGGAACCAATCATGTTTCTTCACAAATTAATGCTGTAGTTGCCGGAATGTCGTCTAGCAATGATGAAGTGGCTAAGGCTGCTATTGCTGCTGCAGGTAAGATTGGTGGCGAAACTGCTTTGACTAATCTGGTGGCTCAGTTGAATGGCAAACATGCAGAAGCTGCACATGCTGCCTTGTTGACTTTCAATGGAAAAGTTAATCCTGGTATTTTGACAGCTTTGGATGGTGATGCAAAGACTCAAGTTCGTGCATTGCAGATTGCTTCTACCCGCCAGATGGATGAAGCTGCAGATAAAGTTTTCGCTTTGTTGAACGCATCAGACAATGAAGTAAGTACAACGGCTTATAAGGCTTTGGCGGGTGTGGTACAACCATCCGATTTTAATCGTTTGAGCCAATTGATTGAAAAGGCCAATGGAAACCAAGTTGCTCAGATTCAAGAAGCCTTGAAGAATTCTGTAGCGAATCTAGATGCTGATAAGCAATTGGCTATTGTCGCTCCTTGTGTAGAAAAGTCGGCTAATCCATCATTGTATTATCCGGTTTTGGCTCAGATTGGTAATTCTAAGGCTGTAGCTATTTTGTTGGATGGCTACAAGGGAAAGAATAAGCAGGCTGCTTTCAAGGCATTGCTCGATGTGGATAGTGCTGATATGATTGGTACATTGTACAACTTGGCAAAAGATGACAAGGCCAACTCTCAGGAAGCCTTGAAGCGATATGCTGATTTGGTTCGTGGTTCGCAGGCAGCACCGGTTCGTAAGGTGCAATTGTATAGCCAGGCATTGGAACTTGCTACCGATTCTAAGTTGCAGAACCATTTAATTAACTTGCTTGGAGAAACCAAGATTTATCCGGCTTTGACTTTGGTAGAAAAGTACATGGATAGTCCTGTTCAATCTACTCGTACTGAAGCAGCAGCTGCAGTAAGAGGCATTGTGTCCAAGAATATCGAATCGTTGGGTGGTGAAGATGTTCGCAGAACTTTGGAGAAGGCTATCAAGTGTTATCAGGAATTAGCTGGCGATGCTGATGCTGGTTATGCTATTGATGACTTGAAAGCTATGTTGGAAAAACTTCCGGCTGAAATGAGTGGTTCGATTGTGAAGTTCGAACTTTCTCCAGAAGAACAAAAGGAAGGATTCGAAGTTTTGTTTGATGGCGTTTCGATGGATAAGTGGACTGGTAACTTTATCAACTATGCTCCACAAGAAGATGGTACCATTTATGTATCGGCTCAATATGGAGGTAGCGGTAACTTGTACACTATTAAGGAATACAGCGATTTCGTACTTCGTTTTGAATTCTGTTTCCTTCGCGAAGGTGTAAACAATGGTATTGGTATTCGTACTCCGATGGGCGTTGATGCCGCTTATGAAGGTATGGAAATCCAAGTGTTGGATCATGATGCTCCTATTTACAAGAATCTGAAGGAATATCAGCAACATGGTTCAGTGTATGGTATTATCCCAGCTAAACGTGTGAAGTTCCCGGCATTGGGCACATGGAATGTGGAAGAAATTCGTGCTGTAGGCGATCGAATTACTGTAACAGTTAATGGTGAAGTCATCTTGGATGGAAATATCCGTAAGGCATGCAAGGGTCATAACGTTTCAAAGGATGGTTCGAATACGAATCCATATACAGTAGATAAAAGAAATCACCCGGGACTCTTCAATAAGAGCGGCCATATTGGTTTCTTGGGTCACGGCGAAGGTTTGAAATATCGTAATGTACGTATTAAAGACTTGAGTAAAAAGTAATTAATGGATATGGAAGTTAATGTCGGCCGGAAACCGGTTTCTATCGTTGCGATAGGAGCCGGTAACCGGACCAACAAATATTTGGAATATGTGAAAAGGAATCCCGACAAAGTAAAACTTGTCGGGGTTGTTGAATTAAATGATATCCGTCGTCGAAGCATCGCGACTCGTTTCGGTTTGAGCGATGAACAATGTTTCACGGATTATCATGCTTTTTTTCAACATCCGGCTTTAGCTGATGCGGTGATGATTTGCACGCCAGAGAATATGCATTTTGAACCGGCCATGTTGGCGATAGAGGCAGGATATCATATTTTATTGGAAAAACCAATAGCCCAGACTTTGGAGGAATGTGTGGCCATCGGTGAAGCAGCCAAGAAGAAGGGGGTGCTTGTAGCGGTATGTCATGTACTTCGACATCATCCTTATTTCATGAAAATCAAGGAACTGGTGGATTCGAGAGTACTTGGAGACATCATTTCCATCAATCATCGTTCGGCCGTTGGGGTGGATCGCTCCACACATGGTTTTGTGCGTGGTATGTGGCGAAAAGAGGCCAAAACCAATCCGATGCTGATTTCCAAATGTTGTCATGACATTGATTTCTTGTTGTGGCTGACAAAGACCCGTTGTCGCAAGTTGACTTCGTTTGGCTCTTTGCGGTGGTTTAAACGTTCGAATGCTCCTGAAGGATCGGCCGAGCGTTGTGTCGATTGTAAAATAGAACCTCGATGCCCATTCTCGGCCATCGATTTGTATCGGGTTCGTCGGGATTGGATTGCAAATTTTGATGTCCCCGAGGGTAAGACCATCGATGATGTGATTGAAGAGCAACTTCATCAGGGCATGTATGGACGCTGCGTGTATTGTTGTGATAATGATGTAGTTGACCATCAGATTGTGTCAATGGAAATGGAAAGTGAAGTTACCATTAACTTCTCGATGGATGTGTTTACGTTGAAGGACAATCGAGAAACCCATATTTGCTTGACGGAAGGAGAAATTGATGGTGATGAAACGACTCTTCGTGTCAAACGATTCCGTGGTGCCGTGGAAGAAGTCTATGACTTCACGGATATTGCGGGGACTCCATTCCATGCAGGTGCTGACCTGAACCTGATTGCTGATTTTGTGGATGCCCTTTTGGAAGGAAGAGGAGGGTTGGCAACCTCGATAGAGCGTTCGGTAGAGAGCCATCGCATTTGCTATGAAGCCGAAAGAAGCCGGAGAGAAGGACAGACAGTTTTGTTTTAATTTTACCACATGCTGTAAAAAAAGAAAGTGGATGTGCTTAACACATCCACTTTCTTTTTCCTTATAAACTACTATAGGAAGGACTGAAGGTATCTCCATCGTTCAGATTCCCGCTTTGCATCCCTTTCTTTAGCCAGCGTACGCGCTGTGCCGAGGTGCCATGATTGAAGGCATCAGGCACGGTGTAGCCTTGAGCTTGCTTTTGCAAATAGTCGTCACCGATTTTGGAGGCTACGTTCAGGCCTTCTTCAATGTCGCCATCTTCCAGGGAATTGAACATGCGGTTGTCATGATATGCCCAAATGCCGGCAAAAAAGTCGGCTTGAAGTTCCAGACGTACACTCATCCGGTTGCTTTCTTTTTCGCTCATGCGGCTCATTTGTTGGTGGGCACTGTCCAGTATGCCGAGCAAGTGTTGTACATGGTGTCCCACTTCGTGGGCAATGACATAAGCATAGGCAAAGTCTCCGTCAGCTCCTAATTGTTGCTTCATCTGACTGAAAAATGACAGGTCGATGTATACGCTTTGGTCGGCCGAGCAATAGAACGGGCCGGTTGACGAGGAGGCTCCCCCGCATCCGCTTTGTACGCTTCGGGTAAACAATACGAGGCGAGGTGGTTGGTAGGTACGGCCCATCTTCTTGAATTCTTGTGCCCACACATCTTCCGTGCCTGCCAAAATCTGACTGGAGAATTTGGCCAAGGCTTCTTCCTCTGCCGTGGGTTCGTACGTGCCTCCTTGTTCGTTGACGATGTTTCCAAGGTCTACATTGGTTAATACACTTAATGGGTTTCCACCCATCAGCCAGGTAATCAAAGCAGCAATAACCAAACCGCCGATGCCGATTCCTGCTTTCTGACCACCGCCTCTACGCCGGCGATCGTCTACATTCGAACTTTCTCTTCTTCCGTTTAATCTCATGTAAGTTAGATTTAAGATATTCTAAATATGAAGACGTTTTAGATGAAACACCTTCACGTTTTTTTAAAACGTCTTCATGTTTTTAAAAAACGCCTTGATGTCTTTCTTATTTAAACAAAATCTTGTTCAGCCAACGATTGATGTAAACGTTGGCAAATGCACATCCTACACCGATGGCTGCTCCCGTCAAAACATCGCTGGGATAATGTACGCCTTGGTTCATTCGGGCAAATCCTACTCCGCAAGCCCATACGGCCGAAGGGGCTATGACGTACCATTTGGGGTAGGTGATGCTGAGCGAAGTGGCCAACGAGAAGGCAGCTGCGGTATGTCCCGAGGGGAAGGAAGGGCTGTCTTCAGGGTTAATAGGGTTGAGCTTTCCGGGATATTTCTCGTAGGGGCGTTGCCGGTCGAAAGCATATTTCAGTCCATAGGTCACTCCCAAAGCTTCTATCACGGTAGTGCCGATGTATACGGCATCTTTCAATAACGGTTGGTCCTTTTTTATCAAGGCATAAATTCCCATAGCTGTCGGGACACCTATAGGCAGGATGATTCCACTATGAGACAATCCTCGGCTGAGGCCGTGGACATCCCATCTGTTGATAGTCTCAACGGTATTGATATCCCAATTTTGGGCATTTAGCTGACTACTTCCAATCAAAGTGATGAATAGCAGTAATATGATTTTCCTCATGATCGGTCGATTGGTTACGGTCACAAAGTTAGGAATAATCTACATATTTTTCTAAAAAGCATTGAGAATCTTTGCAGGGGCCTTTCTCAATGGAGAATTATTTCCTTAATTGCTTGTATTATCGGAATATTAAAATTACATTTGCATGAAGAACACTCTTTATTTGGCAGAAATTTTAGTTCAAACAATTAAATAATTTAAAAAATCAATCATTTATGTGGTTAAGTAATTCATCTATTGGTAGGAAAGTGGTGATGAGCGTTACCGGTCTCGCCCTTATCCTGTTTCTTACATTTCACCTGGCGATGAATCTTGTTGCAATCTTCTCTGCAGAAGCTTACAACATGATTTGTGCGTTCTTGGGTGCGAACTGGTATGCATTGGTTGCTACTGCAGGACTTGGTTTCTTAGTAGTGGTTCACATTGTGTACGCTTTCTGGTTGACCATGCAGAACCGTGCTGCCCGTGGTAGCGAACGTTATGCTGTCAATGCTACACCGAAGGG
>JAFQNW010000118.1 GCA_017420875.1 Bacteroidaceae bacterium | reverse complement strand
TGCTATTGCTATTGTTACCATTGTTGTTTATATATAAAATAAAAACGCACTCTCTTTCCGTCAAGAACACTTCTCTTGCCAGTAAAGATGGTGCGTGAACCTTTTCAAACAGTATATCAATTTATTTTTTACTGATATAATTATCCAACTCTTCCGTTAGTTCTTCCAATTTCTTTAGATAAGGTTGCGTATCATTTTTATCCTTGTTAGCTATAAAGGAATATGCTAATTCCAATGCGGCCATGGCCCAATGTTGGTTGGAACTTAGTTCCGGCCTCCAATTGCGATACTTGTTAATCGTTTTATCTATCAGCTTGGCTGCATCCCGGTAAAGCTGTTCGTCTTCACGACGGATGTTCAACGGGTATCGTTGGCAGTCAATCAGTAAATTAATTTTCATCATATCGTCCATATATCATCATTTTATTCGTTTAATAAAGCGATGCATTTGTCGATTTCACGCACTAGCCCGGATAGCCTTTGCTTGGTTTCCTTGATATCTTTATCATACAAGCTGATGGTGCGGGCAGTTTTTAGATTGGTATACATGGCTTCCAATTCTCGGCGGCTTTGTTCCAGTTGCTTGATTTTCTCTTCTTTTTCAAGCAGAAGTTCTTGGAGTCGGGCATTTTCTTGACATTGTTCTTCATGTATTATCATAAAACGCCTCAGCTTTCCTTCAAAAGTTTTTATAAGCTTTCTGTCTTCTTCCGTCATTTTATACCAAATTCTACACAAATATAGAATATTGGAATGATTCTTGAAAATATTTTGAAGATATTTTATGAAAAAAAGTCAAAAATATATCTGATAATTTATTTCAGTGTTTTGTATGATAAGATGTGCAAAGATATAGCTGTGGCTAATAAAAGAAAAATGATTTTGATGATTACAGATTCGCTGATGGTTATGGCACAATAACTTAACGAAATCCAAACCATGGAAACGGATATGATTTTTGCACGTAAAGGAATAGCTTTATTCTCGCGGAAGTTGCGTATGTAGGCACCTAGATGCTTCTGGTTGATTAGCCATAGATATAGTTTTTCGGAACTTCGGATATAGAGGGCGGCAGATAAAAGAAGGAGAGGGGTTGTAGGAATCAGTGGGAGAAAGATTCCGATTACTCCTAAAACCAAAGAAAGACTTCCTAAAACAATAAGTATGTATTTCATCTTGTTCTAATCTTACTATAAAAACAAAGCTGTGAACGTTTAAGTTCACAGCTTTTTGTTTTAGCACGGGAGGAGAGGCTCGAACTCCCGACACCCGGTTTTGGAGACCGGTGCTCTACCAACTGAGCTACTCCCGTGTTTGCGGGTGCAAATGTAGTGCTAATAAATGAATTTAGCAAACTTCTGTTTCTGTTTTTTATCTATTTTATTCTTCTAGTAATCCTAATTCGTTGAACATAAGGCGATAAACTTCGGCTTTTTTTTCGATAGCCAGTGGATAAGCTCGGCTAGACGAAGGCATACGGTACAAAAACAGATTTCGATCTTCAAAAATAAATTCGGTGTATTTTCCTACTGCTGGTTCATTTACCTCTATCTGATTGCGTAGTACATCAGTTGCTTTTTGACCTGTAGTGACTATTGCTTTACATTGAGGAATTTGTTTTAATAATAAGCGGATGTCAGTAGGCTCAATCACTTCCAAAAACTTGTCGGAGGCATTATCCTGTAAACGACGTACCATAGTGGCGGTATCGTATAAGGCAATGCCTTTTTTAGTTAGAAAATCAATGATGCTTGCTTTGTGAAAAGCCTTCTTCTCTGGTAAAAGAAAATAATCCTTGTCCTTGAAGAATATTAGACCAAATATCCTCCACATGTCGTTTTGGAGGTTAGGATAGAAAAAATCCATACTCCAACGCTTTTGTTGCGGAGGAAAACTGCCGAGCATCAGCAATTTGGCATGGCATGGCAGAAATGGTTCTAATGGATGTTGTTCAATCATTCCTTTGGCTTCGGCTCTTTCTTTGCCAATAGCACAATGTTGTAGACGTATTCTGTCATCCAAGCTTCTGAGTATCCTAATACATGTTGGTATTTACGGATAGCTATACAAGTCTTATGAACACTATCGTCTTTCCAAGATGTTTTGTTCATAATGTCGTGAACGGTTTTTTCAGTCATGGTACGGAGCATCTTCTTCAAAACCATTGGCATACGGAATTTCCATTGCATCAGGTTTCCGATAAGCATCATCAAGTCTTGACTGAATCCTTGGAACATGAACAAGTATGTCTTTACATCGTTGATGTTCTTGACATTTTTCTTGATGGATGCATCGATTTCCTTAAAGAACGTATCTGGCAAGCCATAGATATCGGTCAACATCTTTTTGCATCTTGATTTTTCGGCGATACCCAATTTGTTGTTTTGAGTAGGAATTTTCAACGAACGCTTGAATACAGCCATGTCTGGCAGGAAGTTGATGTTGCTGATTCCAATGTTGCTTGCCATAACAGCTTGGTAATAGACTCTAATCAAAGTCATAAAGTCTTCCATACCACCTACGCGTGGAGTCTCTTCTTCGGCTTGTTTCTTCCCGAATAATTTGGAAAATATACTCATTGCTTTTTTGTTTAATGGTTAGTTCGTGCAAAGATAATGAAATTGTTGTTACCAACATTCAATATCAGCTTCAATATCTTTCATTTTATCCTTTGTAAATATAGGATCTTTGATTCCTTGGCGTTTTTGTTCGATATAATCGGCCAATAGACGGAATGCATATTTGCCTAATAGAACGATAGCAATCAAATTGCAAATAGTCATCAGTCCCATACAGATGTCGGCCAGGCTCCATGCTAAATCCAGACTAGCCAATGCACCAAACATGACCATCGCACCCGTCATTAAACGGAAAAGAGTCATGATTGTTTTGTTGTGTGTGATGTATCGCAAATTAGCTTCTCCATAATAATAATTGCCAATGACACTACTGAATGCAAAGAACATGATAGCAATGGCTACGTAGGTGCTTCCTCCACTACCAATTTCATTGTCAAGTGCCATTTGGGTTAATTGTACACCATTAACTTCTCCTCCTAAAGGTACCCCACTGAAAAGGATGATGAAGGCAGTACAAGTACAAATAATCAAGGTGTCTGAAAATACTCCTAAAGTTTGGATAAGTCCTTGTTTTACAGGGTGTGAGACATCTGCTGTTGCTGCTACGTTTGGGGCAGAACCCATACCTGCTTCGTTGCTGAAAAGACCACGCTTGATACCTTGCATCAAAGCCACTCCAATACCACCGCCAAATGCTTGTTCCCATCCGAATGCACTATTGATAATGAGCTTGAAGATTGCTGGGATTTGGGTGATGTTCATACCGACAATAACGATTGCCAAGAGGATATATCCCAAGGCCATAACCGGTACAATGATACTGCTAACTTTGGCAATGCGTTGGATTCCTCCAAATATAATCAATAAGGTGGAGATAGTCAGGATAGTCCCCATGGTTATATGGTCAATTTGGAAGGCTTGTTCAAAAGCAGCACAAATGGTGTTGCTTTGTACGGTGTTGAAAGAAAAAGCAAAGGTAAATATGATGAGTATTGCAAACAATATGCCCATCCATGGCTTTTTAAGTCCTTTTTTCATATAATAGGCAGGCCCCCCAATATATGATTCTTTCCCGCGTACCTTATATAATTGGGCGAGGGTGGATTCGATAAATGCACTACTAGATCCTAACAAGGCGATTATCCACATCCAGAAGACAGCTCCTGGGCCTCCTACTGTAATAGCAGTTGCTACCCCGGCTAGGTTTCCCGTTCCTACACGGCTGGCTAGCGATACCATAAATGCCTGAAATGAGGAAATGTGGTTTTCTTCGTTGTTTCTTTTGTTTGGTGATTCGCCGAGCAGGCGAATCATTTCGCCTAACATGCGGAATTGAACAAAACGTGTTTTGATGGTAAACCAAGTAGCACATCCTAGTAACATGATAATGAGCACATATGTCCAGAGTACATCGTTGATGGAAGTTATCCACTGAGTCATTGTTTCCATGGTTATTCTTCGTTGAGTTTAAAGTAAAATTTATGCGATTCAAATAGGGTTGTTACCACTCCGAAACGGGTGAAATCAGCTAGAAGATTACATATTGTTTTGCGATCCAAACGACAGAGCCTGCAACATTGATTCAAGGTTAATTTCCCTTTCGCTTTAAGAAGTTGAATCAGTTGTTGTTCCTTCTCTGTATATGCTACAAAAGTACCTTCTTTTTCCTTGTTTTGTTGCCACATTTTTAAGTGGACAGGAGTTGCCAAAATATTCTCATCTTTGATTCGGATATAGGCACGAGGCTTGTTTTCTTCATCCAATGCGTAGATGGGCTTGATGGTGGCTTCCTGAATGTAAACTTCCAGAATGGTTCTTCCTTCCGCAATGTGGTTTTGTGTCTTAAGTATCGCTTGGGGTTTACAATATAAATCGGCAGCAGCTTCTATCATGTATATTTCTTCTTCAGATCGGATTCCAGCTATTTTACCATTATCCTTGATGCCTACAAGTAACCTTCCGCCTTGAGTGTTGGCGAAAGCGGATATGCTCCGTGCTATTTTGCGGGCATCAGAAATCTCGAATTTGAAGTCTTGTTGCTCATGTTCGCCTTCTGCTACCAATTTTTGTATATATTGCGTATCACTCCATATTTTCATCATGTTGCAAAGGTATAAAAAATGCAACAAAAGCTCTTTATAAAATGGTTAAAAACAAAAAAGGAGTCTTGATATGACTCCTTTTTTTATATTATGATGATTAATCACATCTTTTATTCGTCATAATATCTAATACCAATTTGTCTGTTTCGTTCATACCTTGCGAGCCGATACGGGTAAGGTTGCGAATGCTACGATCTACATCGTCGTCGATGATACCTTCTACCGAGGTTACGCATTTGCCCTCCATGGCGAGGATGGCCGAGAGTACGGCAGTAGATACTCCACTAGTGAGTTTCAAAGCACAACTAGGCTTGGCACCGTCGCAAATCATACCAGTAATGTTAGCAATCATGTTCTTTACAGCATAAGTTACTTGTTCGTAGTTTCCGCCCATCAGATAGGTGATACCGCAACTGGAGCCGGTTGCTGCTACTACACATCCACACAAGGCGGAAAGTCTTCCCAGACTTTGCTTGATGTAGATTACTGTTAAGTGGCTCAATGCCAATGCACGGGTCAGTTCTTCTTCGCTCTTGTGGTTGTCTTCGGCATAAACCACTACCGGAAGGGTAGCGGTGATACCTTGGTTACCACTTCCAGAATTGCTCATCACCGGAATCATGGCACCTGCCATACGGGCGTCGCAAGCAGCTGAGGTATAAGAAAGGATATGGGTAAAGGTGTTGTCGCCCAACATCAGGTTCTCATTCTTCTTGCTGTTCAAGGTCTTTCCTAGTTGATGGCCGTAATTGTCTTGGAAAGAGCGTTCTGCGGCTTTCTTGTTCAGATTACGGGTTTCGAGGATAAATTTCAGCTCTTCAATCGGAGTTTCCATTGCAAAATCATACACTTTGCGAAGAGTAAGTTCAATTTCTTCTTCACTCGTTTCGTGCGATGTACTTGCTTGTTTGTTCAGCAATACATCTTCGCCACGAGCTACATATACAAAGTTTGTATGTCCACCGCTGATGATGGCGGTAGCTTGCTTTCCTTCGGCCTCGCAGATGATTTCGATGTACAGCTTTTCTTCGATGCCATACTTTAAACCGATGTTGATGGCTTGCGAGTCAATTAGCTTCTTGCCTTCTTCCACAGCTTCGGGAGTGCTATCTTTCAACACTTCCAACTGGTATTCGCTCTTGCCGATAAGAGCACCGAGGGCGATAGCAATAGGAAGACCAATCATGCCGGTACCGGGGATACCTACCCCCATGGCATTTTTCAGAATATTGGCACTGAGCAAGGCTTGAATTTTTTCAGGCTTTTGGCCGAGGGTTTCGGTAGCTTTGGCTACACAAAGTGCCACGGCGATGGGTTCCGTACAACCAATGGCAGGAACTACTTCGCGGTTGATGAGAGCGATGATTTGTTCTCTTTCTGACTTGTCGATCATGTATTTAGTTATGAGTTATGAGTTATGAATTATGAATTATAGGTTATGAATCCCGTCAGGATGGTAACTCAAAACTTATAACTCATAACTCTGAACTCTTTTTTACTTCTTGTAATTATTCAAACCAGTTTCCAAGAAATCAACATACTTGTTGATATCTTCATCATAGGAATAAGACTTGTTCAATGGGTTACCATCGTTGTCAATCAATACGTAGAATGGTTGTGCATTGGCACCGAACTTCACGCGTTGCAAGTAGCTCCACTTGTCGCCGAGGGTACGTAGCGTGCGTTCCTTACCGTTTTCTGTTACCTTGATGTTTTCTGGAAGCGGAGTCTTGTTGTCCACGTAGAGGGTAATCAATACATAGTCATCCTGGATGAGCTTGCTCACCTTCTGGTCAGTCCATACGGCCAATTCCATCTTACGGCAGTTCACACAACCGTAACCTGTAAAGTCGAGCATCACCGGTTTGCCATTGCGACGGGCATATTCCATACCGGCATCGAAATCGTCGAACTGAGCGTGTACTTCGTTCTTATAGAGGTTGAAGTCCTGAGTATTCATAGGAGGAGCGAATGCGCTGACTGC
>JAFQNW010000117.1 GCA_017420875.1 Bacteroidaceae bacterium | reverse complement strand
TGGCCAATATGGCATGTTCTTTGATTAAGCACAAAAGAATCACTACGACTGTTGCTAAGGCTAAAGCTTTGAAGAAATTCGTTGAGCCTTTGATCACTAGATCTAAAGATGACACTACTAATTCACGTCGTGTTGTATTTAGTAACTTGCAAGACAAATTTGCTGCAACTGAATTGTTCAAAGAAATCTCTGTGAAGGTTGCTGATCGTCCGGGTGGATACACTCGTATCATCAAGACAGGTCATCGTTTGGGTGATAACGCTGAAATGTGTTTCATCGAGTTGGTTGACTATGATGAAAACATGGCTAAGACAGCTGTTCCTAAGAAGTCAACTCGTACTCGTCGTTCTAAGAAGAGTGCTGTTGCTGCTGAAGCACCTGCTACAGAAGAAGCTCCAAAAGCTGAATAATCTGTACGTTATATATATAAGGAAGGTCGAAACAAGATTGTTTCGACCTTTTTTTTATTTCAGATTAGTACCCTTTCTCTTTTTGATTGTTAATTAATGTGCAACTTATGTCCTGAATACTAATTTTTACTATCTTTGTATAAGATTATTATATGCTATGAAGAGATTCTTGTCTTACATATTATTTTTCTCATTATTAAGCTTCTGTTTTCAGATAATGGGAATGGACGCTTCTCAATGTAGAGGAGTTATGGCATATAATACTTCAGAGAGTAATTCTACATTCTCATTTGAAGTGAATAAATCCTCGCATAGTTGTACTTCTTTCTCTATGGATTCTCCATGCCAGGATTTTTGTAATGATGCTCAGAATAGGACAAGAAGAGTTAGCTTTCAAAGTAGATTTCAGCGTCAGATACAGGCTTACTGCATGTTTTTCTCTGTGGACTTAGTGCGTCGAAATGCAACACTATACAAAGAATCTTTGACACATATATTCTCTCAAGCTTTCAAAACAGTACCATGTCTTGACGAAGGTGCTTCTGAACATTATGTATATGGTATGAGACATATCCTTATTTAGTCGTTTTAAAAGTAGTTTAGTCATTGCGAAGTGTAATCTTTGGTAATATTACTTTTAGAACAATTAATTATGGATAACAAAATTAGTGTAGAGACATCTTTACTCTCTGCCATTCAATTGTATGTTTCTAGACATACCAGTATATCTTCTATCTTTATATCGGCTTGTATCGCACTATTTGGATGTGTTTTCATCTATTTGGGAATGGACTTGGAGTTTTCTTCGGGAACTTTGAGCATGTTGTTGTTTACGGCAGGTACAATCATGCTTTTACTCGCTTTATACCGATTTTTCTGGCAATCTCAAGTTTGGGAATATAAACATACAGGCAGTATCATTATGGAGGGTTCCTTTTATTTGAAAATAGATGATTTAAATGGATTCCAAAACTTGTTGGAGTCAATAAAACAAATACACATAGATACTGCTATTTTTAGGACTTCAGGTAATATTCGTTTGGATTATTTAATGGCAAGAGATTCTCAATTTGCCGCGATTCAGTTGTTTAAATATGTCCCTTATACGTATGAACCTTGTTCGGAGGCTTATCTTTTTCAAGGAGATGCAGCAGTCTCGATTGTCCAATATTTAAAACATATAAAGAAATGATTTTCTGTGACTCTTTATGTTATGATAGAAGAAAGCTTTCTGTGAAGAGTCGCTTTCTTCACTTAAAACGTTAATGTGATAAATTGTTGGAATGGGGTTGGTCGCTGATGATTAGCCCCATTTTTACATGATAGAAATCGTGATTAGCATTGTTGTTAAACTAGCTGAAATCTGTTATTTTCCCAATAAATTTAATTAAGTTTGCATAAATGTCTAAACTAAATTATTTATGAAAAAAAGTCTGGTTTGTAGTTTGATGCTATTATTAGGATTGATGGCTTGTACATCTTCCCAAGAGAAAGCTAAAGAGGTAATACCTTATGAGAGTGGAAAGCCTTATACCCGCTGGTGGTGGTTTGCTTCGGAGCCTGATACGATGGATATTAAGTATCAGCTTGAATGGTTGAAGGAACAAGGGTTCGGCGGTGTTGAGATAGCCTGGATTTATCCGATGCATGGCGATAGCACCGTACGTCGTGTAGGATGGCTTTCGCCTGAATGGTCGGATGTAGTTGCTTATACTAAGAAGACGGCTGATGCTCTTGGTTTGGGATGCGATTATACCTATGGTACGTTATGGCCATTTAGTGAAGTCGGACTACCTGATGAAGATGGAACGAGAGGATACTATGATAGTATCTCTCCGATAAACCGAACTTTAACTTGGGAACATCCTAAAAAAGCACGTATCTTGAATCATCTGGATAAGCATGCTTTCAATCGCTATGCTGCCAAGATGAATAAGGGACTTCAAAAGGCTTATAAGGGTTCTAAGTCCGGAGTTTTTGTTGACTCGTGGGAGGTTGAGACTCGTCATATGTGGACAGCCGGTTTTGGTGAGAAGTTTAAGGAACGTTTTGGCTATGCCATCGAACCTTACATGGATAAACTCTACGAAGCAGGAAATGAAGATGTTTATTATGATTACATGAGCTTAATCTCAGATTATGTTTTGTATGAATTCTATCAGCCTTTTACAGAGAATGCCAATCAGCAAGGAGCATTTTCTCGTTCACAGTGTGGAGGTGCTCCAGCCGATTTGTTGACTGCCTTCATGTTGGTAGACGTGCCCGAGACAGAAGCAATCCTTTATGAACCAAACTATGGTCGTATTCCGGCTTCTGCGGCAGCTCTTGCCGGTAAGCCTATCGTTTCGTCTGAGACCTTTACTTGTCTTTATGGATGGAAGCCTTGGGGCGGAAAAGGTCCTTATCAAGAGCAGGAACAGATTGCCGATATGCGTCTGATTGCTGATGCTTTGTTTGCAAATGGCGTGAACCAAATTATTTGGCATGGTATGCCTTACAATAAGAAAGGCGATCAGAGTAATTATTTCTACGCTTCTGTACACGTCGGTCCTGAAGCATTTTTCAAGGAACAATTGAAGGACTTCAACCAATACATGACTACTGTTTCCAATTATATGAAGAAGGGTAACGTTTATTCGGATGTGGCATTGTACTTACCATTGGAAGATTCCTGGATGGGCGTAGAGTATCCGGATTCTTTGCAAATGCCTTGGGTTTGGGGAGAATATGAATTGCGTTACGTTTGGGCTCCTGACTATTTGAAGGGTTACCAGCCGTTGTGGGTTAACAATAAAGTGTTGACTGAAGGCCGTTTGGAAAACAAACGTTTACATTATGGCGAACAATCGTTCTCAACATTAGTGGTCGATGTGGAATATCTGGATTTGGCAGCATTGAAGCAAGTTTGCCGTTTGGCTGAAAATGGCTTGCCTATTCTTTTGGCTCGTCAACCTAAACAGCCAGGAAAGAATAAATCTTCCGAATATAATGAACTATTGAAGCGTTTGGCTACATTCTCCAATGTCTCCTCTGATCCAAAGCAGGCTTTGAATCAACCTCCTTTGGTTACGGGTAATGACCTTCCTGAATTCTGGTGTCGTCAGGATGGTGAAGAACTTTACATCTTCTTTGCAACTCCGGCAGCTAAACATCTCAAGTACCCGTTGCGTTATAAGCAAGCATTTGAGGACCAAGGTGCAGTCCGTGAGATAACCATTCAAACGCCGGCTGGTCCTAAACCATATACACTGAACTTTGCTCCTAATCAATCTGTTTTATTAAAGGTGAAGGCTGATGGAAGCATTGAAAACGTGGATATTCATTTTGTGGCGAAAGAAATTTAAGTGCATTATAAATATTTGCATATGAGAAAGGTTATTTATACATGTCTATTGGCTATAGTGGTAACGGGTACTTCGTGTATCACTCATTCCATGTCCGGCAGTCCGGCGGCCGTATCTGCGGGTGCATCTATTGGTGGTGTTTTAGGTTCTATTGTAGGAGATAGAGCCGGAGGGTATCATGGTTCTCAGTTTGGAGCCTTGATAGGGACAGTTGCCGGAGCAGCCGTAGGTAATGCAGCTACCACTCCCAGAAAGGAAAAGGTCGTAGTGAAGGAATATCAGGAAAACATTCCTTCGGAACCTTATTACGCTCCATCAGGCCTACAGGTGACCAACATCCGTTTCATTGATGATAACCGGAATCATACCATTGACGCCAATGAAAATTGCAAATTGGTGTTTGATATTGTCAATGAAGGCGATGTTTCGGCTTATAACATTACGCCGGTTGTAGAAGAAGTCAGTGGAATGAAACATATCACTATTTCTCCTTCTGCTCAGATTTCCTATCTGCCACAGGGAGACCGGGTTCGTTATACAGCAACCATTGCAGGCGGAAAGCGGTTGAAGGCGGGCGAAGCAGTTTTCCGAGTTTATACAACCGAAAGCAATGGGGCAGTGAGCGAATCGCATGAATTTTCTTTGCCTACGGCTAAGCGTATAAAATAGGTTGAATGGCGAAGAATTCTTCGCTTTGTCTTCATCTATAAGCTAATTCGTGACATGATTTGGTTAAATCAAGTCACGAACTCGTTAGTTCCAGTCTTGGTTTACTCAAACCAAGACTGGAACTAACTTTTCTAATAGCAAGAAAACAAGAATGTATCTGCAGGAACGGATATTTTCTTCAAGCAGAATTAGGGTTTCCTCATGCTTGTGGGAGTTGGTTTGCCGAATTTACTTGTCTTGACCAATTCATACGTATCTACCTCGATTTCATTTTTCACCAGTTCCGGAATGTTGAAGGAGAAAAGTGATAGCGTATAATAGTCAGGATGTTCTTGTGGTAACAGAAATGGTTTCGACATCTGGCCTTGTTCGTTGAAATGAACCAGGTAAGGGCGAGTATAGAGGCCATCTTGTCGGCGACTGCTGAACACAAACCAACGTCCGTTACTACTCCATGAATGATAACTGTCTACATCATTACTATTGACACTGGGCATGGTGTCCGTGAGTCCTGTTTCTAAATCTAGCAAGTGAATATCGGCATCTTTGTGCCAGATGGAGAAGTTGCCATAGTCGGAAAGGGTATACATTAAGTATCGCCCATCGGGTGAAACTCTTGGGAAACGTACGCTTCTACCTTCCTTTTCTGCATGATAAAGGGTATCGACGTCGGTACCGATTATACGAGTCTTGGCATCGAAGGACACCCGTAACAAGTTGTACTTTATGTCACGATACGATTCGGGCATGGGCTTGGTAGGGGCAGAGCAGAAATAAAGGGATTTCCCGTCGGGCGAGAAACTAGGGAATGTCTCTAGATTTTCGTTGGAGAAAAGTTGGGGCGTAGTTAACACTTCGTGCTTTTCGATGTCGTAAATTACCACATTGGACTTGTTGTCATAAACTTCTATTCGGTTAGGGTCGTTTAAATGAAAGTCTTGATGAGTTTCATTGGTGGAAAAAGCTACATACTGGCCGTTGGGGTGCCAATATGGATAAACCAATGTTGAAATGGAGTCACAAAATTTAGTGTCCAATTTCTCAATTTCACCTTCTCGAATGAAGTAAGTGCCTGCGTGTGTGGCACGCTGATGAAACAACATTTGGTTAGCATCTTGCTGGCAAAACGAATGGCAGTTCACACAATTGTTGTTTGTCTGTTTGTTGGATAGGAAAGTCGTCTCGGTAAAACTTTCCAAATCTCGTTGGTATATGCCCATTTCGTTCCACATTCGGAATCCGGGGGCAATTCTTCGGTAAACCAGATAACCGTCAATGTCATCGGAAGAGACTTGAATATCAAAAGAAGGATATAAGTACCATTGCTTTGCTCGGCAAACATAGACTTCGGCCTTGACCTTTTTCCCCTTAGCAGTTGCCATTAGGCTTTTCCATTTTTTTTCTGGGATTTGGAAAATGCCTTGTTCATTGTCGATGCGAATCTGTTCTTTTTCGCATGATAATACAAGGATGGCGGGATTGGATGTCTGAAGTTTGAAGTTGAGTGGAGCCATGTTGTGTGGAATGGTAACTTCCTTATAATCGGGAAAGATATCCAATCCATCTTTAGTTGGTTGGGCCTCCGGCAAGGGAGTTTGGCAACTACAAAAGAATAGTCCACAAAAGAATATAAGTGAGAATAACTTGCTCATGGGATATTTAATTTTTACAATAATAATAGAACCAATAAGTTTCACCGTATTTTCGTTGAAGGTTCATTAAGCTCCGGTTGTCTTTTGAAACCATACGGACATCTTGTTGGAAAAGCTTAAAAAGATTGACGGTTTGGATATCCAGGTTTAGCGAATCCAATATTTTAGGGTGTTCTAAGGCTAAGATAAGAGTCGCTTCTTGGAAATGCTTGGGAAGGGATGTCCCTTTCAACTTCAATAAGAATTGCTCAAATTTATCCAATTCTTTGGATAGCAGATAAGAACACCCTACATATGCCTGTGCAAATGGATTGATAGGGCTCATATCAAAGTGTTCTTTCCAGATGTTGTCTATTGTTAGCAAACTGAAAAGATTATCGGGTTGTTTGGAAACTGCCCGTTGGGATAGTTCTACATCTTCTGTCATCTTTTTGGGCTGAATAAGGTAGGTAGAGTATTTTTCGGCCCATTCTTTATAAGATGGCAGCTTTCGGAGGATATGAAGATATTTTCGTGCCAATTCCCATTCTTGACGAACAAGGCTGATTTTTACCAATTGCTGCATCATTCGTGGGCTACCGCCTCGTTTGGCTAATGTTAGTCCTTCCATCGCATAGCTTTCGGACAAAGTTACATCGCCAATGGCAAAATGAATCTCGCTGAGGATGGCACTGCTGTAATATCTACGGTCCCAAGTTGCTGTTAAACTTTGTGGCCCCCGTGGGTTGTATTTGAAAAGTTGGTCTCCTAAAATCCCTTTCTGTGCCAGGGCCAGGCTAAGATAATTGTGTTGGGAATAATTGGTTGGAGATTGTGACGCGAATTCATGGATAATGCCATCCCAGTCCTTTTGCCGGCACAGGTAAGAAAGCTTTTCCATTTTGTTGTTCAGTATGTCTTCTTTGTCGGGAAGGTGGAACCAGACATAAAGGGCGAGGACACTCCCTGATACTAAGATCAGGCATATTTTCGAGCAGGTTTGATTCCAAGAGGATAGACCTAGAATATAAGTAATGATGAATGAGGCCAGTAAAAGTCCGCTCCAGCGGAGTGTGATGAAATGCAGGTAGGAATCCGGTTGCAGCTGTGATTCCTGATAGGCTTGTGAGTAGATGCCGTCGGTGATGGGAACACAAGGGGTAAAGTGGATGTGCATATAAGTAAGTCCCAAGCCCAACAAGCATGTCAGCAAGGGCGTTTCCCATTCCCGGCGGTTCTTCAAGAGCGTGAATATGGATAAGATGATGCTATAAAGAGCTACCGTTTGTCCACTCAGAAAATAGATTGTTAGGGTAGATAGAGGGGCATAAATAAGTCTTGTTCTAGGTGTTGCTATGTGGCAATAGCCATAAAGGAAGAGTAAAAGTAGTAGGATACCGATGGTTCCGTCGAGTACATAGAAGGCACTGCCATGTGCTTTAAGTAATAGCCAGACAGGTATGAGTGCCCAGAAATAGAGGTCAATTCGGGATGTGGTGAGTTTCTCAAGTAATGAATAAGTCAGATAAGCGATGCATGTGATTAATGCTGCAAGAATCACCGATGCAGCCAAAGGGGAGGAGTAACATTGTACCACCGCTTTCCCTATGAGTTCGCAACATCCGCCGGGTGTCAGTAATAGGCCGGATATTTCTGGCCATGCAGGGATGAAAAGCTGGACTTCTTCTTGCTGCAATAGCGTGTACACGCTCCACTGTGCACAGAATGCCCAAGTTACGACAAATACCAGTAGGGCATATAGATGTGTTTTTCCTTTCATTATCTTGAATTACGAATGATCAAAAAAGGGAAAAGAGGGAGAGCATAAACTCTCCCTCTCCCTCCACTAAACTATGTTAATATTAGTATCCTGGATTTTGTTTCAACAAGCTATTGGAACCCAAGATACTGTAATAAACAGGGAAACGATTCAAGTTAGGATCATTAGTTGCTTTATGATCCCACCAGTCTTCAGTGACGTAGGCATCCCAACGAACCAAGTCGGTACGACGACGGCCTTCGCCCAAGAATTCAATCATCCATTCATCCAAGAAACGATACTTGTCAAGGTTAGCTGCAGTTACAGGATCCGGGTCAGCACCTTCGAAGTAACGGGCACGTACGGTGTTGATAAGTTCGGCAGCAGTATCTGCGTCACCAGCACGATACTTACATTCAGCCAAGATATAATACATTTCAGCCAGACGGATTACCGGAGTATCCGGATTACCCTTTAATTTCTGTTCGTTGACATCCGGGCGTGGACATCTCTTCATCAAACGGATGCAAGAGTTTTCTTCTGCATGAGCAATGGTTGATGGCAATGATTCCAGTGTCGGATATTTAACTTCTCCAGTTTCCTTGTCTGCTTTACCGACTCTAGCGAAATAGCCCACTTGGTCAACTATGGTCAAAACTTCACCTGCGTATTCGCGTGAACCAGTACAAGTCCATTCAGGATTCAACGGATTTACCAATTCGCCTACAATGAACATACCTTTGTGTTGGCCGTTGCCCAAGTATACGTACGGTTGCTTACGGATATCATCATCGTGGAACTTGCGGTATGGACTACCCAATTTGTAGGTATAAGGCTTGCCTGTTGGGTCCAAACCTGGAGTCAAACCGATACCGTTGTTCGAACCTGAACCTTCAATACCACCCAAGTAGTTCTTGTAGTTATAAGGAACCTGCCATGTCCAATAACCGGCATTGGTTTCAGTCTTGGCATTTTCACTCGGTACAGACCAGATGATTTCGTGAGAGTATTCATTGGTGAAACCGAAAGTCTTGGTCCAGTCTGCATCCAATTCATACTTACCATACTTGCCGTCTATGATGTCCTGACAAATCTGGGCAGCCTTGTCATACATGGCTTCACCGATATACGATTCTGCATTGAAATACAGGCGTGCTCTCAGTGCAGCAGCTGCAGCAGCATATGGTGCACCGGTTTCCATGGCACCCATTTCATTCTTTACCGGCAAAGTTGGCAATGCTTCTGTCAACAAAGAGTCGATGTATTCGAATGTTTCCTTGTCGGTTGCACGTGGCTTCAAATCTTCCTGTGTTGAATTATACAAAGGTTGACCACCGAAGAGATCCAGACCATCGAGCAACAACGAGGCTGCTACTACTTGTTGCTGGGCCAGCATGGATTCGCGAGTACCCGGTTCAAATCCCAATTTGTCGAAGTCAATTTGGTTAAGGTCTTCCAAAGCATCCCATGCCAAAGCCACACCCATACCTACGTTCTTCCAACCGTCGTGGATACGTGTCATGTGGTCGTCGAAATCGTGATGATGAATTCTTTGATATTGTCCACCATCCTGCCAGTCAGTACCGCGAGTAGGCAAACAATATTCATCGGTGCCGAGTTCTTGTAGAGCCCAGCGAGCATCGCTTTCACCCATGTACCAACGCCAGTGAGTCATTGAACGGTTAAAACGTTGCCATACAGCATCTTGCGACGTATAGAATGTTTCTGGTGAAACCTGTGTGTAAAATTCAGGTTCTATACTACAAGATGTTGCAGCTAGTGTTAAAGCTGCACCGGCTAATATGCTGTGAAATATATTTTTCTTTTTCATCTTGCTTGTTTTTTAGAAATTAAACTGCATACCTAATGTATATGTACGTGTAACTGGGTAGAAACCTGACCAGAATTTTTCAGTACCTTGATCCCAACCGGTTACGTTTACTTCAGGATTCATACCATCATAACCAGTGATGGTACATACATTACCCACTGTTCCGTAGATACGGATGCGGTCAACAAAGTTGTTGGTGAGCTTCTTGGCATCGAGGGTATAACCCAAAGTGATGGCGTCGATCTTCAAGAAAGTACCATCCTGCAACCAGTAGTCGCAAAGCATCTTTTCACCCTTGATGTGGTTGTACTTGCCGTATGCACTCTTCAATACGTTGATATCACCCTTGCCTTGGATACCGTAATACATGTCCAAAGTGTTGTATACGTCGAAATCAATCCAGCTACGCATGTTGATGCCGAGGTCGAAGTTCTTGTATTGGAAAGTATGGTTCCAGCCTAAGATCAAGCTTGGAGTATAGTTACCCATATACTGCTTGTCGTCTGCACTCTTGTCAAGTGCAGGGATTACATTACCGCTCTTGTCGTAAACCAAGAAGTTTCCTTCTTCATCAAAGCCGGCAAACTTCCATAAGTAGAATGAACCGATTTTGGCACCAGCTTCGATACGTGAAGCATCACCCGGTGAACCCGGAGCTACGAAGCCGTTACCGCTGATGGATGTATTGTCACCGTACAAAGTCAAGATCTTACCACTGGTATGGCTCATGTTCAAGTTGGTGCTCCATGTGAAATTCTTGTTGCGGATGATGTCACCACCAATTTCGAATTCCCAACCCTTACTTTCCATTTCACCGATGTTTTGCCATTGGCTGTCCTGAGTATAAGGAGGTTGTGGAACCTTCACGCTGAACAACATATCGGTAATCTTACGGCGGAAGATATCAAACTTACCATAGAGGCGACCATTGAACAATGACCAGTCGAGACCGATATTCCATTCGCCCTTTTCTTCCCAACCGAGGTTCGGGTTGATGTTCTGGCTCTTTCCGTATGAGTATGCCCAAGTACCGTTCGGAAGCATCCAGCGGGTATCCGAACCCAACAAGTTAGCACTGTATGAAGAAGAGAAGTCGTTGTTACCGGTAACACCGTAACCGAAACGGAGCTTCAAGTCGTTCACCCATTCTACATTTTCCATGAAGGCTTCGTTAGAGATACGCCAACCGGCATTGACAGCCCAGAAATTACCCCAACGGTTGTCCTTCGCAAACTTGGAAGAACCTTCACGACGGTATGATGCACCAAGCATGTACTTGTCTTGATAAGAGTAGTTCACACGACCGAAGAAAGCGAACAAACGTTCGGTGATGTTCTTGCTGGAGCTCATGCTGGCCTTACCGTCGCTGAGGTAAGAACCTTCACCGATGTTCCAGAACTTGATACCGTCTACAGAGAAATCGTAGTTGGTCATACCGAAGCTTTCACCGTTGGTTTCGAAGAATGAATAACCGGCTACGGCATTCAAGTTGTGACCGCCTTCGAATTCCTTCATGTAAGTGAAGTAACCTTCCGAAGTGATGTTTTCAGTCTTGCTGAATGACAATTCAGCAGTACCCTTACGGGTATTGTCCAATTCATCGCGGTGATATTTAGAACGATAGTAGTGGTATTCCCATTGGCGGTTTTCGTATCCCAACACCTGTTGGAAGGTCAATCCCGGAATCGGCTTGATGTTCAGTTTCAAAGTTACTTCCGGCTTGAACCACTTGTCCAAACCTTCATAGTCTGACAACATGGCATCGGCTACAGTATTGTAGTCCATTGATTCATTTTGCCATACGTTGTAACCGGTTTCGCTTTCTGAATCGTACGGAGAGCGGGTCGGGTTGTTACGCATAGCTTGTTGGAAGTTAGGATAGTTGTTGTTACGGGATGCCTGACGGTAGTCGATAGATGGCTTGATTTCCAACCAGTCATCGAACATCTTGAAATTGGCGTTTACGCGACCACCGTAGTCTTCGCGAGCATCCTTGATGGCGATACCTTCTTGCTTGTCGTAGAAGAATGAAGTATAGACTTGTGCCTTTTCAGTACCCAATTCCAATGAAATGTGATGCTTGTGAGAGAAGTTGTTCTTGTTGATCATTTCATCCCACCAGTTCACGTCTGAACCGTAGTCTTTACTGATACCGTGTTGAACGAATTCCTTTGCTGAAAGCATTTCAGGAGCATTGTAGTTCTGCTTGTGTGAGAATTCGTTGCTGTAAGACATCTTTACCTTACCGTTGGTGTT
>JAFQNW010000116.1 GCA_017420875.1 Bacteroidaceae bacterium | reverse complement strand
TGTGGTGCTTCGCAAGGAGCGTCGCGAACAACAGCTCCGTGCCTACGAAAACCAGCAGAAACAGATTCAGGACACCGAAGACTTCATCGAACGGTTCCGATACAAGGCCACCAAGGCCGTACAGGTGCAGAGCCGCATCAAGCAACTGGAAAAGATTGAACGTATTGAAGTGGATGAAGAAGACAATGCTTCGTTGCGTTTGAAATTCCCACCTGCCATGCGTTCGGGCGATTACCCGATTATTTGCGAGGACGTGAAGAAGGCTTATGGAGACCAGGTCGTTTTCCATGATGTGAACCTCACCATCAAGCGAGGCGAGAAAGTGGCCTTTGTGGGCAAGAACGGCGAAGGGAAATCTACCCTCGTGAAGTGTATCATGGACGAGATTCCATTCGAAGGAAAGCTCACCGTGGGGCACAATGTGCAGATAGGCTACTTCGCTCAGAATCAAGCACAATTGCTCGACGAGGATAAGACCGTTTTCGATACCATCGACTATGTGGCGAAAGGAGACATCCGCTTGAAAATACGCGATATACTCGGTGCATTCATGTTCGGTGGCGAGGCATCGGATAAGAAAGTGAAAGTGCTTTCAGGTGGCGAAAGAAGCCGTTTGGCGATGATTAAACTTCTCCTTGAACCTGTGAACTTCCTTATCCTTGACGAACCTACCAACCACCTCGACATGCGATCGAAGGACGTATTGAAGGATGCCATCCATGATTTCGACGGAACGGTGATTGTCGTGTCGCACGACCGTGAATTCCTCGACGGACTGGTGACCAAGGTCTACGAATTCGGTGGAGGAGTGGTGCGTGAACACATTGGTGGCATCTACGACTTCCTCCAAAAGAAGAAGATAGAGAACCTCAACGAACTCCAGCTTTCTACTTCGCCTACGGCTTCCATCAAGAAAGAAGAATCCGTGACTGTGAGCGAAAATAAACTCTCCTACGAGGCACAGAAGGAGCTGAACAAGAAAATCAAGAAGCTCGAAAAGCAAGTCACGGATTGTGAATCTCGCATCGAGAAGATAGAATCGCAAATCGCTGAGGTTGAGGCTCAAATGGCCACTCCCGAAGGTGCTTCGGATATGAAGCTCTACGAAAAGCATCAACAATTCAAGAAGGAACTCGATGCTGTGGTAGAGGAATGGGAAATGGTTTCGATGGAGCTGGATGAAATGAAGATAAAATAAATAAAGAATATAATAAGAGAGAATTATGAAAGTAAAACAAATTTTACCGGTGGCCGTGCTAGCCATTGCAACACTCACCGGTTGTGAAGGTAAAAAGGAAATGAACTCTGGAATCAGACTTACAAACATGGACACCAACACTCAGCGTGGTGTCGATTTCTATCAGTACGCTTGTGGTGGCTGGATGAAGGCCAATCCACTTACAGACGAGTATTCACGCTTCGGCACATTCGACCAGTTGGCGGAAAACAATCGCGAACAACTCAAGGGATTGATTGGCGAAATTGCTGCTAGTCAGCATGAACAAGGTACTATCGCTCAGAAGATTGGCGACCTCTACAACCTCGCCATGGACACCGAAAAGCTCAATGCCGACGGCATGAAGCCTATCCAAGCTGACCTCGACCGCATCAATGCCATCAACGACAAGGCAGGCATCATTCAGGCCATGGCCGAACTCGCTGGTTCGGCTTACTTCGCATTCTATGTGGGTGCCGACATCATGGATAGCAAGAACAACATCTTCCAGCTTTATCAGGGCGGTATCGGCCTCGGTGAAAAGGAATACTACTTGGAAGACGACGAAGCTACCAAGAAGATTCGCGATGGCTATAAAGCTCATATCGTGAAAATGTTCCAGCTTATCGGTCAGGACGAAAAACAAGCTACCCAAAGCATGGAAGCTGTGATGGAAATCGAAACCCGATTGGCAAAGAAGTCGTTCAATGCGGTAGAACAACGTAATCCTGCAGCCAACTATCACATGTTGACTTTGGATGAACTTAAGAAGCAAATTCCGGGTTTTGACTGGGATGCTTACATCAATACCATCGGTGTGAAGGGCGTGACATCGCTCAACGTATCGCAAATAGAACCAGTACAGGAAGCCGTTGAAATTATCAACGAACTTTCGTTGGATAAGCAGAAGGCATATTTGCAATGGAAGCTCATTGATTCGGCAGCCAACTATTTGAGCGATGATTTTGTGGCAGAAAGCTTTAACTTCTACGGTAAGGTAATGTCGGGCAAGAAGGAAGACCAACCTCGTTGGAAAAAGGCTGTAAGCACGGTCAATGGCGTGTTGGGCGAAGCTGTAGGTCAGATGTACGTAGAAAAGTATTTCCCGGCTGCTGCTAAGGAACGTATGATTCAGTTGGTGAAGAACTTGCAAATAGCATTGGGTGAACGCATTCAGGCACTCGAATGGATGGGTGAGGAAACTAAGGCCAAAGCTATCGAAAAGTTGAACACCTTCTATGTAAAGGTGGGTTATCCTGACAAGTGGAAGGACTATTCTTCACTGAACATTGAAAAGGATTCGTACTATGCCAACATCAAGCGTGCTGAAAAGTTTGTGTTGGACGAAATGTTGGCTAAAGCTGGTAAGCCGGTAGACATCGACGAATGGCATATGACTCCGCAGACCGTGAACGCATATTACAACCCGACCACCAACGAAATCTGCTTCCCGGCAGGTATTTTGCAATATCCGTTCTTCGATATGAACGCCGATGATGCCTTCAACTACGGTGCCATCGGTGTCGTAATCGGTCACGAAATGACTCATGGCTTCGATGATCAAGGTCGTCAGTTCGACAAGGAAGGTAACCTCAAGGATTGGTGGACTGCTGAAGATGCAGAACGTTTCAATACCCGTGCTCAGGTAATGGTGGATTTCTTCAACAACATCGAAGTATTGCCGGGTTTGAATGCTAATGGTCAGTTGACACTTGGTGAAAATATTGCCGACCATGGTGGTCTGCAAGTGGCATACCAAGCTTTCAAGAACGCTACTAAGGATGCTCCGTTGGCTGAAAAGGATGGTTTCACTCCAGAACAACGCTTCTTCTTGGCATACTCAGGTGTTTGGGCAGGCAATATCCGCGATGAACAAATCCGTGTCTACACCAAGAGCGACCCTCACTCACTCGGTCGTTGGCGTGTAAACGGTGCTTTGCCACACATCAATGCATGGTACGATGCATTCGGTATTACCGAAACCGATCCGATGTATCTCGCTCCTGAAAAGCGTGCTTCGATTTGGTAATCGGAGATAAACAAACGAATTGATTAATTCACCACAGGGTGACACAGAGTCTCACAGAGTTATTGAATTTCTCTGTGTAACTCAGTGGTACTCTGTGGTGTTTTTTGTTTCGAAATTTGGTCGTAAGCCAATCTTTTCCTATTTTTGCACTCCATGAAGCAACGAAGATTCATAGCCTGGATGTTAATGGTAGTCAGTATAGTGATGCTGACAGCATCGGTTTTGCCCCATCATCATCATCGCGAAATCCTCTGTCTTCAACATGATGTGGAGGCTTGCGAATGTGCTTCTCATTGTGAGGGAAATCATCACGAGCACCATCAGCACACGGGGCATTGTTCCCATTCCCATCATGCGTGTGGGCTCGATTGTGTGACTCATTTTCAGACGGTAACACCCGATAAGGCATCGGTAGATGTATCGCCCGATTATTCCTTCTGTGCCTTACTTTACACCTTGGCCGACCTTCTGTCCATTCCTTTGCCTTTGAATAACGATACAAGGGCAAATCTCTCGTATTTCTATCTAGAAAAACTACATTCGATAGGTGTCTTGCCTATCATGGGGCTTCGTGCACCTCCTTCTTTTGTTCTTGCTTGATTAGACGGTGTAACCATAGGTTACATCGTGTGTTTTTACATTTGAACAATAACAATAAAATCACATAAAACATCATGAAGAAATTTTTCTTTATGGGAGTCATGGGGATGTTTCTCCTAGGCTCCTGCTCAAGCAATTCGGGTCATAGCCACGAAGGCCATAGTCACGACCACGAAGGGCACAACCATGCGACAGAAGAACATGCTCATTCTCACGAAGGGCATAGTCATGAACACGAGGGCCATAACCATGAAGCTCATGAACACAATCATGCGGCTGAGGCACATAACCACGATGCCCATGCCGGTCATAACCACGAAGCCGAAGCTCACAACCACGATGCCCACGAAGGACATGACCACGAAGGTCATGACCACGGTCATGCACATGGCATCAATCCGGATGAAATCATGCTCGCTCCAGCCAAGGCAAAGGCCGCTGGTGTCGTATCGGAAGTCATCCAACCGAAACCTTTCCGCCAAATCATCAAGGCGAGTGGAGAAGTACAGGCGGCTCAAGGCAATGAAAGCATTGTAGTGGCCAATGTATCAGGTATCGTTTCATTCCAACGTTCGGTAACCGAAGGTATGCAAGTAGGCAAGGGAGCTACCCTGATGTCTATCTCAGCCAGCAAGTTGCAGGACGGTGATCCAGCCGAACGTGCACGCATCGCTTACGAAGCTGCAAAGGCCGATTTCGAACGTGCAAGCCGATTGGTAGAAAGCCAAATTGTTTCTCAAAAGGAATTCGTTGCCATCAAGGAAAAATATGAAAACGCCAAGCTCGCATACGAAGCTTTGGCAAAGAATCAAACCAAGAACGGAGTATCGGTTACTTCTCCAATGGGTGGTTACATCAAGAACCTCTTGGTGAAGGAGGGCGACTATGTATCGGTTGGTCAGCCTCTTGCTACGGTGACTCAGAACAACCGCCTCTTCCTCCGTGCCGATGTATCAGAACGTTATTACAAGTATCTGAACGGCATTACTTCGGCTAATTTCAAGACTCCAT
>JAFQNW010000115.1 GCA_017420875.1 Bacteroidaceae bacterium | reverse complement strand
TGGTGACCAATCAAGATGGTCTCGGCACTTCTTCATTTCCCGAAGATACCTTTTGGCCTGTTCATAATCTTGTAATGAAGACCCTCGAAAATGAAGGCATCACCTTCGATGAAGTATTCATCGACCGCAGTTTCCCGGAAGACAATGCACCGACTCACAAGCCACGCACCGGCATGTTGGGTAAATACTTGAACAATCCGGAGTACGATTTGGCAGGTAGCTTCGTGATAGGCGACCGATATACCGATGTGGAGTTGGCGAAGAACCTCGGTTGCAAGGCCATCTATCTGCAAGATGACAAAAGTGCATTGGTGGAAAAAGGCTTGGAAGCCTATTGTGCTTTGGCTACCAAGGATTGGGACCAAATTGCTGAGTTCCTCTTTGCCGGAGAACGGATAGCGGAAGTGCGTCGCACCACCAAGGAAACGGATATATATATAAAGGTAGATTTGGACGGAAGCGGCAAGTGTGACATTTCGACCGGCTTGGGCTTCTTCGACCACATGCTCGAACAAATCAGTAAGCATGGAAGCCTCGATTTGACCATCCGTGTGAAGGGCGATTTGGAAGTGGACGAACACCACACCATCGAAGACACCGCTTTGGCCTTGGGCGAATGTCTATCGAAAGCCTTGGGCGACAAGCGAGGCATCGAACGTTATGGCTATAGCCTACCAATGGACGATTGCTTGTGTCAGGTAGCTTTGGATTTTGGTGGACGCCCTTGGTTGGTATGGGATGCCGAGTTCAAACGTGAGAAGATAGGAGAGATGCCAACTGAAATGTTCCTTCATTTCTTCAAGTCATTGAGCGATGCCGCCAAGATGAATCTCAACATCAAGGCGGAGGGTCAGAATGAACATCACAAGATAGAAGGAATCTTCAAAGCATTGGCCCGTGCCATCAAGATGGCTGTCAAGCGTGACATTTATCATTTCGAAGTTCCTTCAAGTAAGGGTAGTTTATAATATAAAAGGGAGTCGATTCGACTCCCTTTTATATTATAACTCTTCACATTCTTTCAACCAAAGTGTTGCACAAGCATCACTCGGCATTTTCCAATCACCGCGAGGACTTAATCCTACGGAACCTACCTTCGGCCCATCCGGCAAGCAAGAACGCTTGAATTGTTGTTGGAAGAAACGACGACAGAAGGTGGTGAGCCATTTCTTGATAGTTTCTTCGTTGTATTCTCCACGGAAAGCCGTACAAGCCAAGAAATAAATCTTGGATGGACGGAAACCAAAACGCATAAAGTTATAAATGAAGAAGTCGTGCAATTCGTATGGACCTACCAGGTCTTCGGTCTTCTGCTTGATGTTTCCTTGTTCGTCGGCAGGAATCAATTCCGGGCTAATCGGAGTATCCACTATGTCGAGCAAGGTATTTCTTGATTCGTAATCCACACCATTCAATGCTACCCAGTTTACCAAATATTTCACCAAGGTCTTCGGAATACTTGCATTTACACCATACATCGACATGTGATCCCCGTTGTAAGTAGCCCATCCCAATGCCAATTCCGACAAGTCCCCAGTACCAATTACGAGGGCATTTACCTTGTTGGCAAAGTCCATCAGAATTTGGGTACGTTCACGAGCCTGGCTATTTTCATAAGTCACATTATGATTGGTCATGTCGTGGTCAATGTCCTTGAAGTGCTGGATACAAGCATCTTTAATGCTGATTTCATGGGTAGTGATACCCAATGAAGACATCAAATGGAGAGCATTGTTATAGGTTCGGTCGGTGGTACCGAAGCCTGGCATGGTGATACCGACAATTCCTTTTCTTGGGAAACCCAGCTTGTCGAATGTCTTGACACAAACCAACAGGGCAAGGGTAGAGTCGAGGCCTCCGGAGATACCCACTACTACAGTCTTGCAATTAGTATGAATCAATCGCTTGGCCAATCCCATCACTTGTATTTCAAATATTTCTTCGCAACGTTGGTTCAACGTGTCTCCTTGTGGAACGAACGGATGTGCCTCGATGGGACGAGTCAAAATCAATTCCCGTTGATTTACGAATTCAGTGCCGATATGGGTAGCTGGTATATCCTTGCTAGATGCCACATTGGACATGAATATGGTATTTGTGCGACGTTCGTTACGAATACGATCTACATCAATTTCGCTGATAATAAGTTGTTCTTTCAAAGAGAAACGTTCGGATGAAGCCAAGAGCATACCATTTTCGTAGATAAGTCCGTTTCCACCAAATACTACATCGGTGGTAGATTCACCAAATCCACATGAACTAAACACATAGCCACATAAGCAACGGGCCGACTGCTGGGCAAGCAATGCTTGCAAATACGTATGCTTGCCGATACTTTCGGTGCATGCAGAGAGGTTGAAAACGATTTCAGCACCTTTGAGTGTCAAAGTTGAGCTAGGCGGCACCGGTGCCCATACATCCTCAGAAATTTCAACGCCAAAGCATGTTTCTGTAGTATCAAACAAGAGGCTCGTACCACAAGGTACATTTTGTCCGCAAAGGCGGATATTTACTTCCTTAATCGCAGAAGCCGGAGCAAACCAACGTGGCTCAGCACTTTCTTTGTGGTTAGGAAGATAGGATTTGGGAACTACGCCAAGGATCTTGCCCTTTTGGAATATTACCGCACAATTCATTAATGTAGATTGGATACTTACCGGCATACCCACAATAGAGATGATGTCCATCTGGCGAGTGTTATTCATGATTTGCATCAAAGCAATTTCTGCTTCTTCCAGCATGAGTGACTGACCGAACAAGTCAGCACACGAATAACCGGTGATACACAATTCGGGAAAAACAATGATTTGCACTCCTTTACCATCGGCAATAGCTATTTGAGCATCTATTTGTTGTGCATTGAATTTACAATCGGCCACCTTCACTGAAGGAATGGCAGAGGCGACTTTTACAAAACCATACTTCATAGTTCTTATATATAAGATGTTTTACCTACAAAAGTAATCATTCCTTGGAGAAATATGCAAGTATATTCGCGAAAGTTATGCAGGTAAGTCTACAAAAAATTAAAAAAAATCTTCTAATTATTTGCAAGAAACTAAAAAGTATATATCTTTGCAATTAGAAATTAATTGTAATAATTACAAATCTGAAAGAGAGGTATAAATGAAAGCGTACGATTACTTATTAAGTTTTAATATTAAACCATCCGTACAACGAATGGCAATCATGGATTACTTGATGACGCATCGCACACACCCCTCAATTGACGAAATCTATTTGGCTTTGTGTGATGAGATTCCAACTTTGTCTAAGACTACTGTCTACAATACATTAAAATTGTTTGTAGAGAATGGTGCGGCCCAAATGCTGACTATTGATGAGAAAAATGTTTGCTACGATGGCGACATCAGCATTCACGCACATTTCTTGTGCAAGAATTGCGGAAAAATTCACGATTTGCCAGCACGTTTGACCGAATTAACCAGTCTTGGCGATAAGGGCTTTCAGGTGAATGAGATTCACGAATATTACAAAGGGATTTGTCCGGCTTGTGCCCAGGCACCCGAAGAAAAAATGAACTAATGACTAAAACATATATTATTGACTAACTTATTAAAACATAGAATTATGGCAAAAAAATTTATCTGTACAGTTTGTGGTTATATTCATGAAGGTGACGCAGCTCCTGAAAAGTGTCCGTTGTGTAAGGTTCCTGCTAGCAAGTTTAAGGAAATGGAAGAAACTGAAGGTGGTTTACAATTTGCAGACGAACACGTGATTGGTGTTGCCAAGGGTTGTGACGAAGAAATGATTAAGGACTTGAACAACCACTTCATGGGTGAATGTACTGAAGTAGGTATGTATTTGGCAATGAGCCGTCAGGCTGATCGCGAAGGTTATCCAGAAATTGCAGAAGCATTCAAGCGTTACGCATGGGAAGAAGCTGAACATGCTGCTAAGTTTGCTGAATTGTTGGGTGATGTAGTCTGGGATACCAAGACTAACGTAGAAAAGCGTATGAACGCTGAATGCGGTGCTTGCGAAGACAAAAAACGTATTGCTACACGTGCTAAGCAATTGAACCTTGACGCTATTCACGATACAGTTCACGAAATGGCTAAGGACGAAGCTCGTCACGGCAAGGGATTCGAAGGTTTGTACAACCGTTATTTCAAGAAATAATCATTCTATCAATCATATCAAATAGTTTTAATGCGGGAGGGGCGGGACGTGTTGTCTAGCCCCTTTCTTTTTATCCCTTCTTCACTGCCTGGAGGTTCTTGCTATAAGGCACACACTTGCATTTACCATAAATCACAAAGTTGGCTAGGGTGGCCTTCTTTCCACGGAAATACCGGTTAGCTATTTCCTTTTTTTCCTCCTCGTTCAGATTTTCGCGTTTGAGGCTTCCAAAGGCCGAAGCGGTCTTTACCATATATCCGTCCACCACTTTGTTGCATGTCTTGCACTTGAGCGGTTGGTGAAAAATGATACGACGGATGGTGTGCTGGTAGAATTGCATGTTATAGCATTCTTTGTTCGAACAGAAGCCCACATAGTCGGGGTGTTGCATCTTGTTTTCCACCTGAGTGATGTCAGTTTCCTTGGGATGGACTTGTATCAAGATGATGCCTTGCTCTTCGTAGGCATGAATAAGCTTCTTGGTAAGTTTGTTGCGTACAGGTATTTCGATAGCAATCAATAATTTTCCATCTTTGTCCAGCAAGGCGATGTCAGGAGTGTGCCCCTGCCAGCTATAATCCGTACGGATGCTTTTCACCTTCTTCAAAAGATTAGGGGCGTACATTTGGCTACAATAAGGGCACGACCATTTGATAATAAATTCCTTTCCCCGCTCCAAATGGTTTTGAAGGATGCCTACAACTTGCGTCACAAACAAGTGGTGCAACACAGATGCTCCATTGCACTTATGCTTGGATTTCTTAACGTGAGCAAAATGGGGACGTTTACTTCCTTTCTCTATTTTTCCGCTATTTCGGGCTATAATCCTATCTCCGCATTGCGGACAAGTGTACAATTCACCTTTCTGAGTATCTTTTACATGAACAAGCTGACCTTCAGCATCAAATCCGAATGTGGTTAACAATTTCCTTCTCATGGCATTTGGAAGTGGGTTTTCCAAATATACGATAAAAGGCTGGTATTCTTACAAGGGATAACGCTTAAAATGAGCTGTTTATGTTCAGAAACATTTTTAAAGGTTTATTTTTTCAGGAGCACTTCCTGAATGGCACGAATGAAAGTATCCTTTTCGGCAGCACCCACGATGATTTGCGGTTGTCCTGTCTGGGGGATAAGCACCACAGTAGGCAATGAGCGGATACCCATAGCAGCCGAAAGTTCCTTTTCCTTGTCAGTATCCACCTTATATACAATGATACTATCTTTGTATTCCTTAGCCAAATCTTTCAAGATAGGAGCAATCATACGGCAAGGACCGCACCAATTGGCATAGAAGTCGATGATGCAAGGTTTTTCGCCCTGATATTTCCATTCGGTAGCTCCCGAAGTATAATCGAATACCTTGTCAAGGAACATTTGCTTATTCATTACTACTACGGCATCATTTTGCTTGTCATTCGACTTGCTTTGTGCACACGAAGTGGCAATCAAGGCAACGGTCATCATCATCAACGTGAAAAATCTTTTCATAGGGAAAATGGTGGATTTTGAAAGTCTGTCTTGACCATGAAAACAGACATAGGTTTTAAAATGTTCGGAGTGTTTTGATGAAAAAAGTCCGAAACAGCTAATAGTTGTTCCGGACTTTGGTATGTTTCATGGATGGATTGTCTAAAATAGAATTACTTCTTAGCCGGAGCGTAACGTGCGTTCAAACCTTCCACGATTTCGTCAGTGATGTTGTAAGCAGGGTTACCATACAACAAGTTGTCAAAACCAGTGTTGCTAATAATCAAGTCATAACCCTTAGTTTGATTATAAGTCTTGAGGAAAGAGTTGATTGAGTCACGCATTTGCAAGTTGTAGTTTTGGTTTTCTACCGCCAATTCTTCAGCCAACTTCTGTTGCAAAGCTTGCAATTCTTGTTGTTGCTTTACCAAGCGAGCTTGTTCTTGTTCAGCACGTTCGCGTGTAGCGAAACCATTGTTTTGAATCTTACGTTCAAATTCTCTAGCTTCAGCTTCCAGTTTCTTGCCCTTTTCGTTCAAAGTAGTGCGGATGTTTTCTTCCTTCTTTATCATTTGTTCGTTCAGGTCCTTCCAGAAGTTGTACTTAGACAACAATGAATCGATTTCAACATAAGCGATTTTCATGTTCAGTGAGCCACCAGCAGCCGGTGAAGTAGGAGCAGGTGCACCCGCGTTTGTGTTACCAGCACATTGGGCAAATACCAATACTGTAGCCAATGCCAAAAGTCCATTCAGGATGAATTTAGTCTTTTTCATAATGATTTTTAGTATGTTATTTTATTAGTTATTAGCTTTTTCTTGTCTCTCCACTTCTGCGATGGCATGCTTGTTTTCCTTACGTGCTTCCCGGTCTTGCGATTGTACGCACCCGATGCCTCGTTTTTGCATTTCCTTGTTTCCGCTTACGTGCATGCTTGGAAATTTCCCTTTAATAATAATGCCTATGCAAAGGAAAAATACGCAAATTCCAACAATTGACACCGTTAAGTAGATAGTTTCTAGCATTTTTTTCTAAATTTGTGTGCAAAAATAGTGTAAGGCGTGATAATTGCCAAATTTTTTATGAATTAATAAAGTTAACTTATGGAAAAAATAGCATTGAAACCGGCATTGGTATTCCATTATTTTGATGAAATATGCCAAGTACCTCGTCCTTCCAAGAAGGAAGAGAAGATTATCGCTTATTTGTTGGACTTCGCTCAAAAGCAAGGATTGGAGTCTAAAACCGACGAAGCGGGCAATGTACTCATCAAAAAGCCGGCCACTCCGGGCAAAGAAAACTTGAAGACGGTGATTCTCCAATCACACATCGACATGGTATGTGAAAAGAACAGCGACTCTACCCACGATTTCCTGAACGACCCTATCAAGACTTATATTGATGGCGAATGGCTCAAGGCCGAAGGCACTACACTGGGTGCCGACAATGGCATTGGAGTAGCTACCCAATTGGCCGTATTGGCTTCTGACGATATCGAGCATGGTCCCATCGAATGTTTGTTTACCGTAGACGAAGAAACCGGCCTTACCGGTGCCTTTGCCTTGAAAGAAGGATTTATGGATGGCGACATCCTTATCAACCTCGACTCGGAAGACGAAGGTGAACTCTTCATTGGTTGTGCCGGTGGTGCAAATACAACAGCTCAGTTTGCTTACACTGAAATTGATGCCCCGCAGGATTATTTCTTCTTCAACGTGGCTATCAAGGGACTTACCGGTGGACACTCTGGAGACGACATCAACAAGAACCGTGCCAATGCCAATAAACTCCTCAACCGTTTCCTCACTCAGTTGGCTGCCAAGTACGACCTCTACTTGTGCGAAATCGATGGTGGCAACCTTCACAATGCCATCCCTCGCGAAGCTCGTGCCCTCTGTGCCGTACCTATGAAACACAAAGAAGATGTACGCATCGACATGAACATCTATACCGCTGAGATTGAAAACGAATTCAGTGTAACCGAACCGAACCTCCGCACCGAATTGGGCTCTGAATCTCCATGTGCCAAGGCTATCGACCGCGATACCGTAACCCGTCTGTTGAAGTCGGTTTACGCCGTACACCACGGCGTTTACGCATGGAGTCAGGACATGCCGGGATTAGTAGAAACATCTTCCAACCTTGCTTCCATCAAAATGGTAGATGGAAAGATTAAGATTGTGACTAGCCAACGCAGTTCCATTCTTTCTTCACGAAAGGACATGAGCGAAATGATTCGTTCGGCCTTCTTGTTGGGTGGTGCTGAAGTGACTACCGGTGACGGTTATCCGGGATGGAAACCCAATCCAAGCTCGGCCATCCTGAAGGTTGCCATCGATAGCTACCAGAAACTTTTTGGTGTTGAACCTAAGGTAAAGGCCATTCACGCCGGACTTGAATGTGGCTTGTTCCTCGAAAAATATCCGCATCTCGACATGTTCTCTACCGGTCCTACGTTAAGAGGAGTACACTCGCCCGACGAACGCATGCACATCCCATCGGTAGACAAATTCTGGAGACATCTGTTGGATATCCTGGTGAATGTACCGGTAAAATAAGCTGAAAAGTTTATGAATAGATATCGTGTCATTCTGAACGAAGTGAAGAATCTGATAGCCTGGTTTGGTATACAAAGATTCTTTGCCTTGCTCAGGATGACACTTTTGTTATTGAGCTTTCCATGTCTTGGATATAGTCAACAGCCTTATCGAGTCATGTTTTGGAATGTGGAGAACCTGTTCGATACTCGTGATGACCCTCGAAAGAATGACAATGAATTCCTACCGGATGCCAAACGTCGTTGGATTCCTTATCGTTATCGCGACAAGCTGGAGAAATTGGCCAAAACCATCGTTGCATCGGGCAATGAAATGGAAGTACCCACCTTAGTAGGCCTTTGCGAGGTAGAGAACGACTCTTGTCTGTACGACCTTACCCGACGAACTTCTCTCCGAGAGGCCGGCTATCGGTTTGCAATAACCGATTCTCCCGACCAGCGAGGTATCGATGTGGCCTTGCTCTATCAACCAGGCAGTTTCATGCTCATAACCTATCATGGTATCCGTATTCCACATAAACAACTGAAGAAAGGGCCTACTCGTGATATCCTTCACGTAGTGGGTGAGGTGCCCTCGGGAGATACTCTCGATGTGTTTGTGTGCCACATGCCCAGCCGTAGCGGTGGCCAAGCCAAAAGCGAACCTTACCGTCTGCTTACCGCCAGCATCCTGAAGCATGCCACAGATTCGGTCTTTCGGATACGGAAAAACCCTTATGTACTCTGCATGGGCGATTTCAATGATTATCCAAACAACGCATCCTTGAAACGGCTCTGCTCGGACGGGCGTCTGCAAAACTTGATGAAGGGTAGGAAAGATGGTACTTACCTTTATCGAGCTAAGTGGGGCATACTCGACCAGTTCATCGTATCGGGAACCTTGTTGAAACGAAAGTCTCGCATCCACACCTCGGCCAAGCAAGTACAGATTTTACGACACAGTTTCCTCTTTCAAAAAGGCAAGCCTTTCCGCACATACAACGGTCTGAAATATCAGGGCGGATATAGCGACCATCTGCCCATTTCGGTGGACTTATTCCTATCCACTAATCATTAGTTGCTATTCGTGGTGATAAGGATTATTGTTCAGGATGGTAAAGGCACGATAGAGCTGTTCAACAAAAATCAATCGAATCATCTGATGTGAGAATGTCATCTTCGAGAGTGAGATTTTCTCTTGTGCTGCCGCATACACCTTCGGGGCAAATCCATAGGGACCGCCGATGATAAACACCAGTCGTTTGTTCACCGTGTGCATCTTCCGCTCTATCCAGTCGGCAAACTCGATGGATCGGAACTCCTTGCCATGCTCATCGAGCAACACCACCACGTCACCCGGTTGTAAAGCCTTCAGAATCAATTCCCCTTCTTTTTCCTTCTGTTGCTCCATGCTCAAGCTCTTGGTGTTCTTCAGTTCGGGTATAACCTCCATGTCAAACTGTGTGAAATGCTTGGTGCGTGCCACATAGTCGTCTATGGCCGTGATATAATGTTTCTCTACGGTACGTCCCACCACTAATAATGTAAATTTCATTGAATATTTGTTGGTTTTATTTGCAAAAATACAGAAAAAAACTACCTTTGTGAGGTCGAAGCATTAAAAAAAGGAGTCTCATAGAGAAAAAAACTCAAAGAATTGATTGAGAAGATTCGGACATGAACTTCAAGGTTTGCTAAAAATAATTTAAAGTATAAGGAAGAGAAAGACATGAGAAAAATTATTTGTATGGTTACATTGTGCTTAGGTTTTGCGGTACAAGCCAATGCACAAGACTGGAAAGAGATTCTTTCCGGAGTGGCTAAAACCGTGGTAGGAGACAAGACCACTACCGCAACCTCCATTGTGGGTACTTGGAATTATGTAGGTCCTGATTGCCAACTAAAGGGTGATAATGTACTGACCAACATCGGTGGTGATGCAGCTGGTGGCGAAGTGGAGAAAAAAATGGAAGGCATCTATAAAAAAGCAGGGTTAAACACCATCCAATACACTTTCAACGAGGACAAGACCTGCTCGTACACCATCAAAGGGAAGAAGGTACAAGGAACTTATGAGTTTAATGCCGAAGCCAAGACCATCACTATCAAGGCCGGTAAGCTCAATCTCAAAACAACGGCTCACATCGTAACGTTGGGTAGTAACATGAGCTTCTTGTTCGATGCCGACAAAGTGCTTTCGGTAGTAAAGACCATTACCGGTGCAGCCTCCAAGCTGAATTCTTCTGCTTCTACCATCAATGCCTTGGCTTCCAAGTTCGATGGTATGATGATAGGCTTTGAGTTAAAGAAACAATAAATAGATACTTCTCATAAATTTTGCTCTTATTGAGAAACTAAAAACCAATTAAGGTTTACATTCACTCAATACGAGAAAACTAAAACGAACTAAAGTTTAATGTGATTCATAGTAAAAGGAGTTGCAGTGATGCACCTCCTTTTCGTTTTATAACCCCATCAACAATAGGCCCTTCATCAAGCCAACATCTAAATTTAGCATGATGAATACAAAAGATGATAGGCCTTTTTTATGCAATCAGTTCCCAACAAATCTTTAGGAAGAAGATTACCAACACAATGATAATGACCGGCTTGACGAAACCTGTTCCTTTGCTGGTAAAGTAATTGGCACCGATGTAGTTGCCCGCAATCCCGAACACCGCAGCTACCAAGGCCAACGGAAACCAAACCACACCATGCACCAGGAAAACCGCCAATGCCGCAAAGTTGGTGGAAAGATTAATCACCTTTGTCGTACCGGCTGCTTCGTTCAAGCTGATATGAGCTACTGCGGTCAGGAGCAACATTAAGAATGTACCCGTACCCGGGCCATAAAATCCATCATAAATTCCGATAAAGAAAGCCAGCAACAAGATGATTATCATTGTTTTACGTTCCGAGAACGGAGCCTTGTCCGACTGAAGGGATTTCTTACGAAGCACATAGCAAGCCGTGAGCGGTAAAATCACCAGCATAATAATCTTGAAAATATCGGCTTCGACCAACAAGGCCAATCGGGCACCCAACCAGGAACCCAACAATGCGGTCAACACCGCCGGCAACACCCGCTTCCAATGAATAAAACCACATCGGGCATAATGCCAAGTGGCCACAATCGTACCCAGACAAGCACTGAACTTATTCGTACCGATAGCTGCATGCGGAGGAAGTCCGGCTATCAGATAGGCCGGGAGAGAAATCAGCCCGCCACCACCGGCTATGGCATCGATAAAACCCGCCAAAAACACCAACGGGCACACAATCAAGTATTCTATCATAATTCTATTTTTATGTTCTTTCACTTTGTCATTTTTCGCTACGCTCAACAACTCGTCAGAGCGAAACGAAGAATCTCGGATACATAAACTGATAAACAACGCAAAATTAATCAATAAATTTGTACCTTTGCATATCATTACAAGAAAAATCCGAATGATTCAAGAAGATACCTATAAAACCATCACCGACCTGTCCGAAGGCATTTACACCGAGAAGCGAAGCAAGTTCATTGCCATCGCCATCCCCGTGCGTACACTAGAGGAGGTGAAGCAACACCTTGAAACTTACCAGAAAAAGTACTACGACGCCCGCCACGTGTGCTATGCCTACATGTTGGGACACGAACGCCTCAACTTCCGTGCCAACGACAATGGCGAACCCTCAGGCACCGCCGGGAAACCCATCCTCGGGCAAATCAACTCCAACGAGCTGACCGATATACTCATCATCGTAGTGCGTTATTTCGGAGGTATCAAGTTGGGAACCAGCGGGTTGATTGTGGCCTACAAAGCAGCCGCGGCAGAAGCCATCTCGCAAGCCACCATCATCGAAAAAACGGTGGACGATGACGTGTACTTCGCCTTCGAATACCCCTTCATGAACGATGTGATGCGTATCGTGAAGGAAGAAGAGCCCGAAATCCTTGAGCAAGCCTACGACATGGATTGCCTGATGCGTCTCCGCATCCGTCGTTCCATGATGCCGAAGCTCCGTGCCCGTCTCGAAAAAGTCGAATCCCTCCGCTTTCTTGAAGAAGACGAATAATCATCTAGCATGACGAACCGTAGTCATGTTAGAAGACCAACCGTAATCATGCTAGAAGACTGAGCTTGGTCATGCTAGAAGATTTTTAGATTCATCTTGACCTTTTTAAAAAACGCCTTCATAAAATAAAAAAACGCCTTGGTGTTTGCTCTTAAACACCAAGGCGTTTTTCTTTTATTTAAATTCTTACCCCCAACGCTCCTTCAGCATATCTTCCAAGCGAAGCAATTCGTCGCGGTATTGGGCGGATTCGATGAACTCGAGTTTCTTGGCGGCTTCCTGCATCTGCTTGCGGGCTCGTTCGATGGCCTTTTCCATCTGAGGCTTGGTC
>JAFQNW010000114.1 GCA_017420875.1 Bacteroidaceae bacterium | reverse complement strand
TCCTAATGAACGCCAAGCAAGAGAAGACAGAAAAAGCTGATATCTTGCCAGTCGTAATGGCATGCATGAACATGAGCAAAGGGAAAGTCGGTGCACTAATTGTCATCGAAAAGAACATGACCCTGAATGACATCATCCGAACCGGAGAAACCATCAATGCGGACGTCAATCAACGACTTATCGAAAACATCTTTTTCAAGAACAGTCCTCTTCATGACGGAGCCATGATTATCAGACACAAACGGATTGTTGCGGCCGGATGTATTTTGCCTGTATCCCACGACCTGAACATTCCGAAAGAATTAGGATTACGACATCGGGCCGCTATGGGAGTATCTCAGGAAACCGATGCTTTGGCCATTATCGTATCCGAAGAAACAGGAAACATCTCGGCTGCCTATAAAGGACAATTCCATTTACGATTGACCGCTGAAGAACTGGAAAGAATCTTAACTAAAGAAAACTAATTCAACATTAGGCTCATATAGGGATGTTCGGATTTGAGCAACAAACTTGTAAGTTCATTTACATGCCAGACTTGGCATACTTTATCAGGACAATGTCCGTGTAGGCAATTCCCTTTGTCAATCAAGTAATAACCATTATTTTCTGGTATCACTTCATCTTTCAGTTGCAGAAACATTTTCTTTTCCGGATATTTACGAGCAAAAAGTTTCAACATATTCTCAGCATTGATGATTCGTGCCATACCCAAACGATGCATATCCTGTAAAGAGGGCGTCAGGCAATCTACCTCATCAATCCTCCACAACATGGATGCTTTCTTCAACAACGAATCACTTATTGCTTGATTATCTGCCAGCAATTCCTTAACTAGCAATCGTTCTCCAGTTTTCATACAAAAGGCCATACCATGTATCAGTCCTCCTCTGCGAGCAACCAGCAGCCTGCTTCTATCCAGCCTTAAATCATCCATGATAACCTGAAAATCTTCGCGTGAATGCAGCACACCACACGAACGTTTTTCCATACATGTGGATAAATAATGATAATGTTCCCACAAACAGGAATCATCCTCAAGCTCATCCGTTATCGTATATAGCGGAGAGAGATGAACAAACCTTGTGTCCACCTTTTGAATATCATTATAAAAAACCGGGGCATAACCAGATTTGGCATAATATTCGTACAACTCATTGGAGGCAGGAATCAACATGCCCATCCAAGCACCTTCTGTATACATCCGCCGGTGTGCATCAGCCAACAAACTGGACATCAGTCCTTGCTTCCGATATCCCGGATGAGTACATGCACCAGAAATGTAGGAGACAGGGATGGTCTTATCACAATATTTCATCTGATAAGGACTCAGCTGAAGGGCGGAAACGATTTTTCCATTCCGTTTGATAGCCACATTACGTTCGTCTGTGTACCTATGTTCAAAATATAAATCAACAAATGCATCACTATCGTCGAAACATTGTTGCCACAAAACCTTTACTTCTTCTTTTGTCGTCATATCCAGATTGCCATATATTTTTCCAACAAAAAATGAGGTTGATAGGAAAGCTTGGCCTTCCGTAATCCATCAATTCCCAAATCTTCTTCTCTGTTTATATAAACATATGTCTCGGGGAGATGGTTCACATATTCATAATTGATCATGGCATAAGATCCTTCCACCTCCGTATCGGCTTTCTCTACACAAACATCCCATGTATCATAATTGATGGCAGCACCATAGGTAAATGCCACAATTTGTCCATCCACCAACAAAACACCTCCCTTTATCTCCAGTTCCTTCAAATGATTCAGTGCATAATGCATGGACTGTCTTTCGAATCTTAAAGCCGCCTCTTCGGCACATCCATTGCTCCGACACCATTTTTCTTCCAACCTCAAACATTCAGGAATCAAATCCTCGGTTAAGTCCTTATATTCATATTGTGGATATGATTTACAGAAACGGTTCAGATGATTACGCTTTGGCTGGAACTTTTTTCCCTTAAGTGTAGCCAGCTCTTCTCTAAGATAAATATAATCGGCATAATCCCGGTCATTCTTGAAGGTGAAGCATCCCGGGAAATATGTTTCCAATTCATTTTTCATTCTTAAGGATACTCCAAGAATCCGCAACTCTTCACCCTTTTGGCAGGCATCTTCATACATCATCTGTATGACCGATGCTATATCTCCTTCTTCAAGCAGAACCATGTAGGCAGGCTTACCATTTAGATAAAACCGGAGAATTAGAGAATTCTTACAAATGGCAAATTCCGTCTGATAAAGGAAAGACCAGCTACAAAGATTTGCAAAAGAAAAGTCACAATTACGTTTCTCACTTCGCAAAGTGAGATGCTGAATTTCCTCTCTACTATCCAACGAAATTTTTCTAAATTCCATCATTGTCTTGCCTTTTCTATCTTAACAAAACCATTCACTTTTTTCTTGAAACAAACCTTCATTATTTGACCAATCAAACAATTACATTGCTCGAAACGGAGCAAAGTTAAAATAATCCCCTGTTTTCCATCTAGTATTATCCTTTTTTAGTATTATTTAGTCCAAAAATATCTGTTTTTGCAATGTGAATATTGCAATTTTACCTAATTTTGCATAATGAATATATCGCATTGAAAAAACATAATTTTTAATAATACTATGAGCATAATGAATCAAATCGTAGAACGTGCAAAGGCTGACAAGCAACGCATCGTTCTCCCTGAAGGCACTGAAGAACGTACCTTGAAAGCAGCTGACCGACTTTTGGCAGATGGTGTTGCAGATTTAATTTTGATTGGCAACCCGGAAGAAATCATGGGATTGGCTAAGGAATGGGGTTTGGAAAACATCGGTAAGGCAACTATTATCGACCCAGAAAACCATCCAAAGAAAGAAGAGTATGCCGAACTTCTTTGCGAACTCCGCAAGAAGAAAGGTATGACTATCGAAGAAGCTCGCAAGTTGGTGGTAAATCCATTGTACTTGGGTTGCTTGATTATCAAGGCTGGCGATGCTGATGGTCAGTTGGCAGGTGCCAAGAATACAACCGGTGACGTTCTCCGTCCTGCATTGCAAATCATCAAGACTACTCCGGGTATCACTTGCGTATCGGGCGGTATGTTGTTGTTGACTCAGGCTCCTGAATGTGGCGAAAATGGTGTATTGTTCGTAGGTGACGTTGCTGTTACTCCGATGCCGGATGCTAACCAATTGGCTCAGATTGCTGTATGTACAGCAAGAACAGCTCAGGCCGTAGCTGGTCTTGACCCACGCGTAGCCATGTTGAGCTTCTCAACCAAGGGCTCGGCTAAGCACGAAGTGGTGGACAAGGTAACTGAAGCTTTGGCTATTGCTAAGGAAATGGCCCCTGAATTGAAGATTGAAGGTGAACTTCAGGCAGATGCAGCATTGGTTCCACGTATCGGTCAGAGCAAGGCTCCGGGTTCTGAAATCGCCGGTTACGCCAATGTATTGGTATTCCCATGCTTGGAAGTAGGTAACATCGCTTATAAGTTGGTAGAACGTTTGGGTCACGCTACAGCTATCGGTCCTGTTCTCCAAGGTATCGCCCGTCCGGTGAACGACT